>CAJCJE010000701.1 GCA_903970565.1 Candidatus Melainabacteria bacterium
TGTTCGCCGATCCGCAAGCCCTGCCGCCGATAGCCGGCAACTCGCTGGCGGATGTCCTGATTCCCGAGGACAAAGCCGCCGTGCCCGCGCCCGTCATCAGGCAACTGCTGGCGACCGTTGCCTTCGATGATCAGCTGCCGGAGGACTGGCCGGCGGCGATCGGTGCGGACGGCACCTGGCGGATGGGCAGTCTGACCGGCAGCTGGCACAAGGACCAGGCCACCCACGTCGGTTCGCCTGCCCGGCAGCGGGCGAGGGAGCGTCGAGCGCACGAACTGCGCGACCAGATCGCCGAGCAGGACGCGCGCCTGGCCACGCTCGACGACGAACTGGCCGCGCTCGGCCTCCGCCGGGAGGTCCTGGCCAACGACCGAGCCGAGCGCCCCGGACATGCGGACGTGACCGCAGCGACGACGGCACTCACCAGGGCGGAGTCCGACCTCGCCTCGGCCGAATCCACCGTCCGGCAACGGGTCGCCACCGTGACCGGCAGGGAGCAGGAGGTGACCCGGGCCCTGCACCGCCTGGCCGCGCTCGCCGCCGAGCACGGCGTGCCGACGCAGCGGTCGGCCCTCACCGCGTTGTCGGCCGCCATTCGAGCGTTCGGCGAGCAGGCCGAAGCCTGGCTGGACGAACACGACCGGCTGACCTCCGCTCGGCAGAATGCGGCCGGTCTCGCCACCCAGGCTCAGCGTTCCAGCGCGTACGCCCGGCAACGAGCCGAGGAAGCGACCGGAGCCGGGCAACAGCACGAAAGACTCTCGGTGCGACTCGACGCGATCGAGGGCACCTTCGGCGTCGACTACCGCGAGGTACTCGCCGAGATCACCACCCTGCGCGCCGCCCTGCGAGACCTCGGCGACGAGCAGCGCGCCGTCACCCGCCGGCTGACCGAACTCGCGGGCCGGCTGGGCGCGCTCGGCGAACAACGGAACACCGACGCGACGGTCCGCGACGCGGCTGCCGCTGCCCGCGACCGCGCCGCCAGCCGCTTCCGTCACCTGGCCACCGGCACCCTTCCCGTCGACAGCGGCCTCGATGACCTGGCGGCGTTCGAAGCCACGTTGGCCTCCTCCGACGGAGTCCGTGCGTCACTGGAGGCCGCCCGAGGAGTCGCGGCGGCCTGGCCGGCCGTGCCCCACGCGCCCAACAATCTCGGTGACGCGCTGCACCGGCTGTCCGAAAGCGTGCACGACTGTCGGGACACGCTGCGCTCGCGTGCCGACCTCGACCTCGAAACCGACGAGGACGTGCAACTGTTCACCGCCGTCGTGGACGGTGTTCGGGTCGGCGCGGCCGAACTGTTGAGCATCCTGCGTGAAGAGGCCGACCGCAGCCGCGAGGAAATCACCGATCGCGAGCGGGAACTGTTCGACAAGACACTGACCGGCGACACGCGCCGCCACCTCGCGGCCCGCATCCGCCAGGCCAACGAGCTGGTCGATGGAATGAACGCCAGGCTCGAACGGGTCCGCACCGCCTCCAAGGTCGCCGTTCGCCTCGTCTGGCAGGTCGCGCCCGACCTGCCGGTCGGTACGAAGGCGGCCAGGGACCTGTTGTTGCGAGATCCGGCCCGGCTGACCGACGCCGATCGCGAGTCCCTGCACCGGTTCTTCCGCGACCGCATCGAGGCGGCCAAGACCGACGACACGGCGACCAGTTGGGAACAGCAGCTCGTCCAGGTCTTCGACTACACCGCCTGGCACCAGTTCGTCGTCAAGGTCGACCGCGCCAATGGCGAGGGCTGGCAACTGCTGACGAGAAAACTGCACGGCGCCCTGTCCGGCGGTGAGAAGGCAATCGCCCTGCACCTACCGCTGTTCGCCGCCGTCGCCGCGCACTATCAGGCCGCTCCCGAGGCACCACGGGTCATCCTGCTCGACGAGGTTTTCGTCGGTGTCGACACGACCAACCGAGGTCAGGTGTTCGCGCTGCTCTCCGCGCTCGACCTGGACCTGATGCTCACCTCCGACCACGAATGGTGCACCTACGCGGAACTGAGCGGGATTGCCGTTCATCAGCTCATCACCGGCGAGGACGGCGACGATGCCGTGACCACCGCGCGCTTCACCTGGACCGGCCACGAACTGCTCCCCGACGAGCCAGAAGCCTGAGCAGGGGACAGCACACGCAGTCAACTCTTGTCTGTCCCAGCCAGTCGTATGAGCGCGGAAGAGTAGATCACGGCGCTGGCGTGACTTCTCGAATGGTTTCAGGCAACGGCGAACATGACCAGACGCCCTCGTCACCGTTTCTGACGGAACGGCCGCCTCCACCAATGACCAGCTCGACACTGACTATGGCGGCGGCTCGCGGATCTCGCGGAATGAGGTGAACGGGCTGTCTTTCTGGCGCGTGACGGTTGGAGACACGACGTGTTTCTACCTGAAACAGGTGACGCTCATTGACTGTCTTTCGTCGGCGGCAGAAACGGGCTCGCCGTTCCGCTCCATGAGACGGCGAGGGCCTCACGCGCCCGCGTGCAGGCAACGAAGAGCAGGCAACGCTCCTTGAGCATGTCGCTCTCGTGCTGCTGACGATCCACGTCCAACGGCGTGATCTCCTTTGCGAAGGGGATGGCCCGGGCCGTTACGCCGACGACCGCGACACAGCGGAATTCCAGCCCCTTCATGGCATACATACTGGCCAGCCGCACCCCATCGACATTCGTACCGGGATGATCCTTGACCCGCACCGAAGGGATTCCCGCAGCCTGCAGGCGGTCGTGCACCTTGTCCAGGATGATGTTGAAACGTGCGGCCACGGCAATCTCGCTGGAGATCACTCCCCTCTCGATCCAGCCACGGATGCGTTCCACCAGCGCCGAGACCTCAGCCTGCTCGTTCTGGTACCCAGCCGTCTCCGGTCGTCTGCCGTGGAGCAGTGAGCGGTAGCCGACCAGGCTGTCGTTACCGTCACCACCGAGTTCTTCGACCTGTGATCCGGTGACCAGTCCCGTCGACCAGCCGAGGATCTCCGCCGTGCTGCGGTAGTTGATCCTCAACCTGGTAGTACGGCCCGCGACAGCAATACCGAGAGCGCGCGGTGAAACCCGTGAATCGTAGATCCGCTGGTGCGGGTCGCCGGTGATGAACAGATCGTCCGGACCGGTGGCCACGGCGGCGCGCAAGACCCGCCACTGGGCCGGATGAAGGTCCTGCGCCTCGTCGACAACGACGTGGTCGAAACGGTGCTCGCTGGCTGCTGACTCGCCGAGCAGTTCGGCCGCGTCAGCACAGACCTGTAGATGCGTGGTAGCGCCTGCCGCGCGCAGCTCAGCGGCAAAGGCATCCATCGCCGACCACAGCTGTTCCCGCTGTTGGAGTCGGAGCGGTAGCCCTCGGCCGCGCCGCTCGGCGGCCAGGTACTCCTCCCTGGTCTTCACGTTCTGCGCGAGAACGACGCGCCGCAGTTCCTGCGCCAGGAACTGCTCGGTCCACGGCAGGTCGAGCAGTCGGCTCACCCGGCGCCAGATCTGCCGCTCGTCGGCATCGGTGATGGGTGACGGTGCCCGCTTGGACAGATCCCGCAGGACCCGGTTGGCGAAAGCATCGACGGTGGTGACCTGTACCCGGCGTAGCTGCTCCTCGTTGTCGAGGAGCAGAGAGAGGTTGTCGTACAGCGTTCTGGCAAGGGCGTTCGTGAAGGTGGTCAGCAGTACTCGGCTGTTCGGCGAGCGGGACAGCAGGTGTTTGACCCGGTGCAGGGCCACCACCGTCTTTCCGGTCCCCGGACCACCCGTGACCTGCGCCGAACCATTGAAGGAGACGCGGTAGGCGACACGATGCTGGGACGGGTGCAGGAACACCCGCCACGCCGCGAACGGTTTGTCGAGGATCTCGGCGAGTTCGTCAGGATGGGTTACCAACGTGATCCGAGTGGTGGTGTTTGCGATGGCCAGCGCCAGGCTGTCGCTCACCTCGGAGGCGGCATCCTTCGGGCGACGCTCGGCGACCACGTCATGGTAGACATCTGCCGTTGAGAACCCTTCGGCGAGAAATTGCAGGACCTCGAACTGGTCCTCGGGCAACACTCCGCCGAAAGCTTCGAGCTGAGCCTTGTCGCCGATGGCGCGCGCCGCGCGCAGAACCTGGTCGTCAATGCCCAGGTGGCGTAGTTCCTCATCGGAATGTTGTGCGTACAGCAACGTCGAGGAGACGGCCGCCGCTTTCTCCAGCGGCGGTGTGAGTTGTTCGATCGCCACTACATTGCGCACTTCCAGGGCGCGCGTGGCCGTATTGACGGTATACAGGCGCTTGGCGGCCCAACTGTAGGCGTCATCATGTGGGACGACATTCAGCAACAGGAAGATGTCACTTCCATCATCGGGCGCGAGCAGGACCCCTCGCCAGAAGTCGGTGACTCGGATGGTCCGCATCCGCGAGTCGCGAGCATTGTTGACCGACTCCAGATGTAGACCTTTGTCAGCATGGAGTTCCGCGACGGAAAGTTCTTGGAACTTCGCCATCGCCTTGCGCACGCCAGCTTTGACCTGCTTTTCCAGCGAGTCGTAAGTCTGCCAGAAGCTGTGGGCCAGAGCGAGTTGAGGCATGGTGGACAATCATAGGGTCACGGCGAGACGCTGAGCCAGTTTTTCGATGTTCTCCAGCACCTTGGTCGGGTTTTGGTTAAGTTCGAGGGCGTGCTGATGGATAGTGATGCCCGCGTATTTGACCCGGTGAGAGCCGTGTGGTGCGTTGCCTCTTGCGTAGACGAGGTGACCGTCGGCCAGGTTCAAGGCTGTGCAGTAAGCCAGCATCTGGTATAGATCGGCGTCCGGAAATCCCGCAGGCTTCTCTGCTTTGTACTTCGCGTCGACCACGGCCAGCGGCACCCCGTCATGGTTGTTGCAGATGATGTCCTGGGTCGTTTCCAGACATCCCGATCGAGTGGTGGACGCCCTGATGAGGCCATCGGCGATGAGTTGCTTGCGAAGGTGGTAGGACGACGGCATCTGAGTGGGAAACGACGGCACGACGTCCGATCGGACGGGCGATCCGGCACGGACGAGGAATTTCTGTGCGCCGTTGGTGCCCTTTTCGTCAAGCAGCCGTCCGTGAGCAGTGGGCCCACGGTGGGGCAGGCGGAGTTGGAACTCGGTTTGTGTGTCGGACATCAAGCCTCCCTGTCCTCTGAGCTGCTGGGATCAGCAGGGTGGCGGGGACCGTGGCCAGGGGGTGGGGTGAGTGTGGAGGTGTAGTTCTCGCCATCAATGAGCGGCTCGGTGAGGCTGAGCCCAGCTGCCGTCATCTGATCGTACTCGGCGAGGACCAGTTCCTTGGTGCGGTATCTGCCGTACTTGGCAATCTCGTTGTTCTTCAGGCCGCCCCCGGAATCGGATTGGAAGGTCTCCAGGATGTAGTCCACGTCGGGCCGGTCGATTCCGTAGAGGTGAAAAAAGTACGCATCCAACTCGGCGCGCATCTGCGCTCGACGCACCTCGTTCCAACGAAACGGTGGTGCGAAGTCGTCGAGATCCTTTGCGAGGCCAACCATGTCATAGGCAGTGTAGACGAGTTCGAGAACGCGAGGAACGAGAAAGGCTACGTGCGGCTCCATCATTTCAGGAGTGGGCAGAGGCAGTTGCTTCCATATCATCAGCGCCATGTGGATTCCGCCCACCTTCTGGCGGCAGATGAAGTCAAGCACCAGGGAACTCTGAGCCGCAACGAGCGTCGCAGTGAGCTTCGGAGACACGCGCGGAAGCATGAGAGGAAGGGTGTGTCCAACTGCGGTACGGGGGAGGAAGGCGGGGATGGCGGTACGCTCGTCAGTTGAACGGCAGACATCACGCCAGCCGCAGAGCCACTCTCGATTCCAACTTGATTCTCCCAGGCGTATGTCGACGCCTGGGACCTTGACATCTTTATTATTTCTGGTTGTGGAGACAAGCCCATTTTCTGCGGCCCAGTAGCGCGGATGAGCCACTGTCGATGGGTCCTGTTTCTCGACATATGATGGATGGCGACGATCTTCGTTTCCCGTTCCGTAGTAGGAGTTCCAGCGATGGTCGAAGTGATGAACCATCTTCGCCTCGTATAGTGGAAGCATTCGCGTGCCATCGCTGCGAGTGAAGGTGTTGCCTTTGGTGTCCCAGTCTCCAGTCTCCAACTGCTCGCGCGTTCGGAAAAGATCAGAGTCGTCAGTCATGTGAAACAAGGTGGGCAGAAAATCAATTATCCATAAATTTTTAAACTTTTTGGAATCATTATGTAGGATAGGCATCCGGAGATAAACGGCGATGGTGATGTCAGCATCGCGTCGATTTCTAAAAATTGGAAGACTTTTAGTGTTAGGACTTATGAGGCGGATTTCATCAGAGCTTAACGCGAAGCCTCGGTCAGCCTCGTCGAGGTCCTTTATTCCTGAGAGGAAAAAGGCAAACTTGGCTGCTGGCTCATTAAGCTTTTTGCCTACGAGGCTGAGTAGGCAAAACTTCTGGCGAGAGTCAACGCCACTAAAAATTTTTTCTCTATTCTCGAAATCATAGAGCAAAGTGATGGCGCCCCGCAGCGTGAGGTTGCCGAAGAGATGCTGCGCACCTGCACTCGTCGCAATAGCCGTCGGGACGATGCATCCAATTCGGCCCGTGGGTGCGACGATTGTCGTGAGCCGCTCCGCGAAGAGTTGGTCGGTCTGAAGTGAAGTGACGCCCTTCACTGTGAGGCCCTTGGCGCAAAGCGGGAATAACTCCGAGCTGCTTGCAAAGAGGAAGGTGGATTTTTGCTTTCGACGCGCGGCGTAGTACTGCTCAGCTGCTTCTGGGTTTTCTGTCGCCCACTCGGTGATCCGAGTGCGTCTTGCTATTCCAGAAATTGTAGCGATTGACGGTTTGATGACGCTGAAGTACTTTTTGTCCTCGAAATCCACCTTGTCCCAAGGTGGATTGCCAAGCACGGCCGAGAAGCCGCCTGCCCAGCCGGTGGCTGGATCTACTCCCGAAGCGTCCTCGGGTACAGCGAAGATTTCGGGGAATGCCAGGTGCCAATGGAAGAAATGGTACTCGTTGCGGAGCCGAACGATTTCGTCATGAGTGCTCTGCGGGGCAGCCGAGCTGGAAGGATCTTGAAGAGTGCGGAAGACATCATGGGTGATTGCGGGGGGTGAATCCTGCTTTTTGTACCACATGAATGCCGCACACCATGCGTCGGCCACGTGGCGGGCCTGACTGTACTCGAATGAATTTTCCCACTCTTTGTAGTAGGTAGCCTGTTGGTGGACGTCCGAGAGGTTGTTAGATCGTGCGTTGGCGATAGGTTGCAAGGTAGCGGCAAATATACTGTTGGCCACCTTCGCTGCTGAGGGCAAATCGAAAAGACTGCCCTGTCCGATTCTTTCTTGATTATTCTGCTTTTCGAGAGAATTGGCGATCTTCGTGTCGTCGCCCTCGACAGGTTTGAACGCCTTGTTCGGGATACCGTCGAGCAGCAGGGCCGGAGTCGCTCCGATCAATCCATTTCCGTGCTTGATGTGTGCGTCAAGAAAACTCAGCGGTTTGCCGGGGTCCAACGCTTCCAGCCACAAGGCGATTTTGGCGAGTTCTACGGCCATCGGGTTCAGGTCGACGCCGTAGATGCAGCGTGCGATGACCTCGTGCAGTGCGTGGCGCACGGCTTCCGACGTGGGCTCGGGGTTGCGTTCCCGCACTGCCGCCACCCGTTTGGCGATGCGTCGGGCGGCAGCGACGAGGAAGTGGCCGGAGCCACACGCTGGGTCACAGACCGTCAGCGACAGCAGCTGCCTGACGATGGACTCCGCTGGATCTGGCTCGCCGGCAGCTGACGCGGCTAGCTCGCCGAGCTTGACCGCGTCGTCGATGACCGGGTCAAGCGTAGAGCTGAGCAGGCAGTCGATCAGCGAGGCCGGTGTGTAATAGGACCCGGTCGACTTCCGGGTGTTGCCGGCCACCTGGATCAGCTCGAAGGCGCGATCGACCGCGCTGTGTTTGGGGGCCAGCTCCAGTAGGGACTCGTAGATGGAACCCAGCTCTTCGGCGTCCAGATGACGGTAGTCGACCGAACGTACGCGCCCGGAGCCCACGTCTCGAATCTGGCAGAGGTGGCGGACGGCGGTCAGTAGGTACTCGTTCGACAGGGACAGGCCGAGCAGCGGGGCGTCGGCGTCCTTCGCGTCGAAGATGCCGCCGAGGCCGGGTAGCCCCAGCTCGGGACGGCCCGCTTCGTCACCGAGCGCGTCCAGGACGATCAGCAGGGCGCGGTAGAGGTCGTCGTGGGCAGTGCCACGCCGGCGCCGGGCGTGCGACCGCAGCCGTGCCGTCGAGAAGTAGGCGGCATACCGCCTTCGTGCCTGTTCGTCTGCTTCCGGCGCGTGGAGGGCCTCCCGATCCTCCGCGACGAAGACGAACAGCATCCGGTAGACGAGCCGTAGCAGGCCGTTGTGCAGAGCCGCGACATCCGTGTTGCTCCGCACCTCCGCGTTGTTCGGGTGTCGGAGGAATCCGGTGCCGAGGGTGGTGATCGCATTCTGGACTCCGTCGCGGAGTTGGTCCAGGGCCCGAGTACCGGACGCAATTGCTTCGACGCGCCACTTTTCCAACCAGCAGCTCGATGGCGCGGCACCGTCCGGCACGGAAAAGCGGGTGACGTGCAGGAGTCGGTACAGCAGGACGAACTCACTGAACAGCTCGCCGTCGAAGATGGCTTCCAGATCGAATTCGAGGTAGGAGGCAGTGGCCAACGCGCTGGAGTCACGGAGCAGCCGCAGCTGCCGGCCGTTGGTGACCACGGCCCACAGGTGTTTGTCCACGCGGTTGAGGCATTCCTGGACCAAGGACTGCGGCGGTACGGTTCCCGCACCGTCCGGCCGCTTGTCCAACGAGGAGTTCCACGCGGTCAGCTGGATCGGCACCTGGTTCCAGCGATGGCTTATCGCGAAGGTCTTGCTGCCGTCGTCGGAGGTGACGCCCGAGGTCCCGAGCGCGGTCAGTTCACCGAAACCTAACTCGGCGAACAACGGCAGGAGCCACTGCGCGATCCCCAGACCGGTGGGATCTGCTGGCGTATCGGCTTCCGGGGAGACCGGCAGGTGCTCTCGCAGCTCACTCCAGATGGACCGGAGGTAGTCCCAACGGCGTTCGGCGTCGTCGCGTACCGAGCGCGACCCGATGACCCGGTAGTCGGCGGGCAGCGATCCACTGACGTCCTTGCCTTCGGAGATGCGCACGAGCATGTCGGTGGGGAGCAGACCGCCGATGGTGTGGGTCGCGGAGAAGACCTGGTTGCGGGTGAGGG
>CAJCJE010000702.1 GCA_903970565.1 Candidatus Melainabacteria bacterium
GATGATCAGGTCGGCGAAGATGAAGGCGACCACGCCGCCGAAGCTGATCCCGCCGGTCCACAGTACGACCGCGAGTGGCACGTTGCCGATCGAGCAGACGAAGCTCAGGATCGCCACCAGTGGACCGATCAGCGGGCCGACGACGGCCGCGCCGGTCGGGTCGTGGGCCAGGAACAGGCTCTGCCAGAACCGATCGGGCACCCAGGCCGCCAGGGCTCCGGCGATCAGCAGGCCGCCGATCAGGTCTCGCCAGATGGCCGCCCACTCCATCGCGAAGACGTTGGACACCGAGGTGAATCCGCCGGGGGAGAACAGTCGGCGCCAGAACGAGCCGTCGCCACCCACTGACATGTCCATCGCGGCGTGGCCCTCCATCGAGCCCGCGACGCCTCGCTCGGCCTGTTCGCGGGCGATGCGGAGCAGGGCCGGCCGCAGGGTCAGTCGCAGCAGCACGGCGAGCAGGACGATCATGATCGGGCCGCCGACGAACTCGGCGGCGGTGAACTGCCAGCCCATCAGCAGTGCCAGGATGACGCCGAGTTCGATGACCAGGTTTGTCGAGGCGATCTCGAAGGCCATTGCCGAGGTGAAGTCGGCGCCCTTGCGGAACAGGGCGCGGGCCAGCGCGGCAGCGGCGTAGGAGCAGGAGGAGGACGCGGCGCCGAGGCCGGCCGCGATGGCCAGGGTGCGCGGTTTCGCATCGCCCAGCAGGCGGACCACGGTCGTCTTGCTGACCACCGCCTGGATGACCGAGGACAGTCCGAAGCCGAGGATCAGCGCCCAGAGGATCTCCCACCCCATCGAGCCGACCATCGCCAGCGCCTTGCCGATCGCGGACACGGCCACTCCCTCACTACCCCATAGGGGTATTCGGACAGGACGTTCATACCCCCAAGGGGTATGTTCGGTCAAGCCTACCGAGACGGTGCCGGACCGCCCGGCAACGCACCGACCGGAGCGGGTCTCCACCCATGCGAAACGCCCGACCGGGCCAGGAATCGCCGGTCTGCGCGCATCCGTGACCCCGACGGGTATGGTTCCTCGGTGTCCACCGCGCGCGCCGAGCGACTGGTAAACCTGGTGCTGTGCCTGCTGTCCACTCGGTCCTATCTGTCGGCCGAGCGAATTCGCGGGATCGTGCCCGGTTATGCCGACGCGCCCAGCGACGAGGCGTTCTTCCGGATGTTCGAGCGGGACAAGGCCGAACTGCGCGACCTCGGTATCCCGTTGGAGACCGGCCGCAATTCGGCTTTCGACTCCGCCGACGGCTACCGGATCGCCCGCCGCGACTACGAACTCGGCGAGATCGACCTCGAACCCGATGAAGCCGCCGCCGTCGCGCTCGCGGTTCGCCTCTGGGACTCCCCGGAACTGACCGGCGCCGCGCACGGCGCGCTGCTCAAACTGCGCGCGGCCGGCGTTGATGTCGTCGACGACGCCCCGGCGGTGGTGGAACCGAAGGTGCGCACCAGCGAGCCGGCGTTCGGTCCGCTGCTGGCCGCCGTCGAGGCCGGGCGCGCGGTCAGGTTCTCCTACCGCCGCCCGAGTTCGCCGGAGTTCATGGTGCGCACGGTCGAACCGTGGGGAGTGGTGTCCTGGCGCGGTCGCTGGTATCTGGTCGGCCTCGACCGGGACCGGGAGGCGCCACGCTGTTTCCGGCTGTCCAGAGTGGTCGGAGAGGTGAAGCCGACCGGCCCGGCCGGGATCGCGCGGCGGCCCGATTCGGTGAACCTGATGGAGTACGTACTCGGCGCCAGCGAGGAACGGCGCAGCTCGACCACGGCGCTGGTCTGGGCCGCCGCCGGCAAGGCACACGGACTGCGGCGCCGGGCCAAGGTGGTCGGCAGCCGCACCGTGGCCGGAGTCGCCGGCGATGAACTGGAAATCGAATTGGACAAGCTCGAATCGGCCGCCGGCTGGCTGGCCGGACACGGGCCGGACATCGTCGTGCTGGAGCCGGAGGTACTGCGCAAGAGCGTCCGCGAACGGCTGCTCGGCGTGCTCGACTCCGGTCAGGCCCGCGAGGGTCAGGTCCGCGAGGCCCGCCAGGTCAGCGTCGAGGGTTGGCAGGCATGAGCACCGCCGCCGACCGGCTGCCCCGGCTGTTGGCCCTGGTGCCGTACTTGATCGCCCGACCGGGCATCCCGGTCGAGGAGGCCGCCGCCGACTTCGGGGTGAGCGCGCGACAGCTGCGCAAGGACCTCGAACTGCTCTGGATGTGCGGCCTGCCCGGCTACGGCCCCGGTGACCTGATCGACCTGTCCTTCGAGGGCGACACGATCACCGTCACCTACGACGCCGGGATGCGCCGCCCGCTGCGGTTGACCGCGTCCGAGGCGACCGCGCTGCTGGTCGCGCTGCGGGCGCTGGCCGACACTCCCGGCATCGACGACCCGGACGCGGTCCGGCGCGCCCTGGCCAAGGTCGAGTCCGCGGCCGGCGCGGCGCGGCCGGCCGGCGTGGTCGTCGGCCTGGCCATGCGGGAGGAACAGGTCACCGCGCAGGTCCGGGAGGCCGTCCGGGACGCCATCCAGCGGCAGCGGGCCCTGCACATCACCTACTACACCGCCTCCCGTGACGAGATGAGCGAGCGCACCGTCGATCCGATGCGGGTGCTGCTGGTCGAGGGCCGCAGCTACCTGGAGGCCTGGTGCCGCTCGGCGGAGGGCATCCGTCGGTTCCGACTGGATCGCATCGACGACATCCGGGTCCTTGACGAACCCGCCGTGCCACCGCCGCACGCCCGGCCGCAGGACACCTCGGAGGGTCTGTTCCGCGCGGCGGCCGACCAGATGGAAGCGCAGCTGGTGTTGGAGCCGGACGCTCGGTGGATCGCCGAGTACTACCCGGTCGAGGACCTGGTGGAACTCGACGGCGGCCGGGCCAGGGTGCGCATCCGCTACACCGACACCTCGTGGATGATCCGGCTGCTGCTGGCCCAGGCCGGGGAGATCACCGTCGAGGAACCGGCCGAACTGCGCGCCGGGGTACTCGCCCGCGCCCGGCAGGCCCTCGACCGCGCCGACTCGCTCGGCGGCTGAGCGCTGGACTCCCTCGGCGCGCGCGGACCGGACACCTGAACGTCCGGTCACCGTTCGATTACCGTACGTCGAGCCGGGTGGCGACGTGGTCGCGCAGGTCAGCGGCGTTGTCCTGCGAATCGGCGCACCCGCTGGACGTGTCGATTTCACGCACTCGTCGCTCGTTCGACCGTGTGGATCAACTATCCGTCAGCACGACCGGCTACGGTAAGAGCGTGCCTTACCTGCTCATCGTCGCGCTGATCGTCGTGGTCGGAATTATTCTGATGTTGTTCATGGCAATCCGACTGCACGCCTCGCTCCGAAGGTTTGGCATGGTCCGAGGCTGGCTCGAAGACCAGTTGACCGACCGCGCCGGCATGTTGCGGGCGCGCTCGGCC
>CAJCJE010000703.1 GCA_903970565.1 Candidatus Melainabacteria bacterium
CCACCGGGACCACCGGGACGACCGCCGCCGCCACCGCCGGGACCGGTCCGCTGGGGCCGGGGCGGCATCATGCCGGGGTTGGGCCTTGGCGGCATGTTGCCGGGGCTGGGCCGGTTACCGCCGCCGCCGCTGGGCGCCGGACGATCACCGCGCGGGGCACCGCCCGGCCGGTCACCACCGGGCCGCGGCGGGCGTTCCCCGCCACCGGGACGCTGCTGCTGGGCCGGCGGACGAGGCGGCGGGGCCGCCGCGGCCGCGCCACCACCGACGCCGAAGGGATTGTTGCCGACCCGCGGCGCGCGCGGACCGGGCTTCGGGGACTGCCGACGCGGCGGCACGACCGCGCCGCCACCCTGGCCGCCCTGGCTCTGACCGCTGGGCTGCTGACCGGCCTGGACCGCCGGAGCGGCCGGGGACTGGGCAGCAGCGGGCTTGGCCGTGGGGCGAGGTGCCTCGGTCGGTGCCGGTGCGGCAGCCGCCGCGGCGGCCGGAGCCTGCGGAGCGGCCGGTGGGGCAGCGGCCGGGCGCGGGGCCGGCTTGGGGCCGGGCAGCGCACCAGGTCGGGCCGGACTCGGCGTGGCCGAGGCGAACGGAGCCGCCGCAACCGGTGCCGGGGCCGGCGTCGCCCGCGGACGAGCCACCGGGCTCACCGGGGCAGCCGGATTCGCCGGCGCGGCGGAAGTCGCCGCGACCGGACTCGGGTTGGGGGTCGGAGCGCTGGGCGCCGACGGCTTGATGCCAGCACCAGGGCGGGGGCCACTGGGACGGGCGGGTTTGGCGCTCTCGGCACCGGGGAAGGAATCCCGTAGCCGCCGAGCGACCGGCGCCTCCACGGTGGAGGACGCTGACTTCACGAACTCACCAAGATCCTTGAGCTTGGCGAGTACGTCTTTGCTGGTAACACCGAGCTCTTTCGCGAGCTCGTGCACGCGAGCCTTGCCTGCCACTGCTCTCCTCACTGAGAGGTCGGCGGCAGCCCGCTGACCTCGTCTTATCGTCGCGCGTTCATGGCTTCAGCTTCACGGCTGACTCATGACGGGTCGACCTGCTTCCTTCTTCATGCCTGCCACGGGGAGTTCCTGCGGCGTACTGTTCGCCGGTCAACTGCTCGAGATGGCTGACGAGCTGATCGACCGCGATCGTCCCGGTGGCGCGCAGCGCCCTCGGAAACGCCCGCCGTCGCTCGGCCGTCCGGAAACAGGCCACGGCCGGGTGCAACCACGCACCGCGACCCGGCAGCCTCCGCCGTGAATCCGGCACCAGGGCACCGGCCACGACCACCACGCGCAGCAGATCAGCAGCAGACGTCCGGACGCGGCAACCGACGCACGTTCGGACTGGGCCGAGTTGCATGGAAACCGGTCCTGGACATCGAACCAACTCAGAGTCTATCTCGTTGACGCCCGCACCGGGACGCTCGGGGCGGTCAGCGGTGCCCAACCGTTGCCGAATCGGATCTCGACTAGACCGACGAGACATCCCTCGGGGGCTCCTCATGATAGCCGGACGCGACCGGTTCGACCGATTCCGGGACATCGCCGCTGGCCGCGTCGCTGCGGATGTCGATACGCCATCCGGTGAGCCGGGCGGCCAACCGGGCGTTCTGGCCCTCCTTGCCGATGGCCAGGGAGAGCTGGAAGTCCGGCACGACGACCCGCGCGGTCTTGGACCGCTCGTCGACAACTGTGACGGAGATGACCTTTGCCGGCGACAGCGCATTGCCGACGAAGCTGGCCGGGTCCTCGGCGAAGTCGATGATGTCGATCTTCTCGCCGACCAGTTCACTCATCACGTTGCGCACCCGAGCGCCCATCGGGCCGATGCAGGCGCCCTTGGCGTTGACCCCGGACACCGTGGAGCGCACCGCGATCTTGGACCGGTGGCCGGCCTCCCGCGCGACCGCCGAGATCTCGACGGTGCCGTCGGCGATCTCCGGTACCTCCAGCGCGAACAGCCGGCGGACCAGGTTCGGGTGCGTCCGGGACAGCGTGATCTGGGTGCCGCGCATCCCGCGCGAGACCGCGACCACGTAGCACTTCAGCCGGGTGCCGTGCTCGTAGACCTCGCCGGGCACCTGCTCGGCGGGGGGCAGCACGCCCTCGATCCCGCCGACCTGCACCACCACCATGCCACGGGAGTTGGCCCGCGCGTCGCGCTGTACGACGCCGGCGATCAGTTCCCCCTCCTTGGCCGCGAACTCACCGAAGGTGCGTTCGTGCTCGGCGTCCCGCAACCGTTGCAGGATCACCTGCCGCGCGGTGGTGGCCGCGATCCGGCCGAAGCCCTCCGGGGTGTCGTCCCACTCCTGCGCCACCTCGCCATCGGGACCGACTTCCTGGGCCAGCACCCGGACCACGCCGGTCTTGCGATCGACGTCGATCCTGGCATGTGGCTGGTGGCCGTCGGTGTGCCGATAAGCGGTCAGCAAAGCCGTTTCGATGGCCTCGATCACCGTCTCGAAGGGGATGTCCTTGTCCCGTTCGATCGCCCGCAGTGCGGCGATGTCGACGTTCACCTCGACTCCTCCTTCGTCGCCTTCGCGTCAGTCGCGTCCGAAGTGGACGCCGTGTCGTCAGCTGTCTTGTCGCCGCCCGCGCCGCGTTCCAGCAGCAGCAGTTCGGCAGTCGGTGGCTGGCGGAACTCGATCTCCACCGCGGCCCGCGCCACGTCGGCGTAGTCCACCCGGCGCAGCGCGCCCTCCACCAGTAGCTCGGCGCCGCTCTCGTCGGCGCCGCCGACCCGGCCGGTGAACTCGGTCCCGTCGTGCCGGCGGATCTTCACCAGCCGCAGTTTCGCGCGCCGCCAGTGCCGGGGCCGGGTCAGCGGCCGGTCGACCCCTGGTGAGGTCACCTCGAGGGTGTACGCGCCGGCCAGGATGTCGTCGTTGGCATCCAGCGCGGCCGAGACGACCCGGCTGACCTCGGAGAGCAGATCGAG
>CAJCJE010000704.1 GCA_903970565.1 Candidatus Melainabacteria bacterium
GCTGCGCGATGCCGGCGACCGCCGCCTCCAGCTGGGCCCAGTCGGTCACGTCCGCGTCCCAGGCCGAGGCGGTCGGCCCGCACTCGGCCGCGACCGCGCGCAACTCCTCGGCTTCCAGGCCCACCAGCGCCAACGTGGCGCCCGCCTCGGCGAGCCTCCTGGCGACCCCGGCGCCGATGCCCCTGGCCGCGCCGGTAATCAGCACGACCTTCCCGGACATCGACCCGGCTCCGACTCGGCCGCTCTTCCGGCTGGTCAACACACCCATCGCGGCCTCCTCGGCTCATCCGCTCGCCAGCACCCACCCGACGGCATACCAGCACCGTAACTCAACCTACTATCGGTAAGCTACCCGTCAGTCGGTATTTCGGTAACAGGTTTCCCCGGCGGTCTTCGCGGTGCCTTCGTGCTGGCCTTCGCGGGGTTGGCGAGCGGCGGCCGAGGCGTGCTGGTCAGTCCGAGGCTTCAGTCCGAGGCTGTGGCCAGCGCGGCCAGCTCGGCCTCGGTCAGGCGCAGTTCGGCCATGCCGATCAGGCCGGCCAGCTGCTCGGTGTTGCGCGCGCTGGCGATCGGCGCGGCCACGGTCGGCTGCGCGGCCAACCAGGCCAGTGACACCGCGGCGACCGTGCTCTCGTGCGCGGCGGCTACCTCGTCCAGCGCGGCCAGCACCCGAAGCCCCCGCTCGTTCAGGTACGCCTTCGCGCCCTCGGCCCGAGGACTGTCCACGTCCGTGCCGGGACGGTACTTGCCGGTGAGGAAACCCTTGGCCAGCGCGAAGTACGGCACCGTCGCCACGTTCTGGGCGCGCAGCAGCGCGACGTAGTCCGGTTCGAACCCGGCGCGCTCCACCAGGTTGTAGTGCGGTTGCAGCGCGACGTAGCGGGCCAGGCCCTCGGCGTCGGCGAAGGCCAGCGACTCGGTCAGCCGCTGCGGGGTGAAGTTGGACGCGGCCACGTAGCGCACCTTGCCCGCGCGGACCAGCTCGTCGTAGGCGGCGACGGTCTCCTCGACCGGCGTCGCATCGTCGTCCCGGTGCGCGTAGTAGAGGTCGATCGACTCCACGCCGAGCCGGCGCAGTGAGCCTTCGGCGGCGGCCTTGATCGCCTTCGCGGACAGGCCGTTGTTCGGCGGCAGCGCTCCGCCCTTGGTGGCGATCACGATGTCCGCGCGGTTGCCCCGCGCGGCCAGCCACTTGCCGATGATCGTCTCGGACTCGCCGCCGGAGTTGCCCGGCGCGAACACCGAGTACACGTCGGCGGAGTCGATGAAGTTGCCGCCGGCCGCCGCGTAGGCGTCCAGTACCGCGAACGAGGCGTCCTCATCGGCGGTCCAGCCGAACACGTTGCCGCCGAGGCACAGCGGGAAGACGTCGAGATCGGTCGTACCCAGTTTCGTCATATCTCGAACCTAGCCAGGCCCCGGCCGCGCTACCCAGCGGCCTCGGAATACCTCCCGGAGCCGCTATGTTCGACCCGGATTGAACACCTGGCTCGACCCGCGGTGCTGACGAAGATCGACATGAAGATCGACACAGATCGACACGGAGGTTGGTTGGCGTGGCCAAGGACATCGGTCGGATCGGGATATGGGTCAGCGAGCACCGCCTGGTCGGTGCGGCCATGCCGCGCCTGGCGGTCGAACTGGAGCGGTTGGGCTTCGGCGCGCTGTGGATCGGGGGCAGTCCCGCGCTGCCGCTGGCGGCGCAGCGGGAGGCGTTGGCCGCGACCGAACGACTGGTGATCGGTACCGGCATCTTCCGGGTCTGGGACGCGCCGGCCGCCGACCTCGCGCCGGTGTGGCGCGGCCTCGAACAGGACTTTTCCGGTCGGTTCCTGCTCGGCATCGGGGTCGGCCACGCCCCGCACGTCGAGGGCTACCAGCGTCCCTACGAGAAGATGGTCGGCTACCTCGACGAACTCGCCGCCGAGGGCGTGCCGGCCGAGATCACGGTGCTCGCCGCCCTGGGCCCGAAGATGATCGCGCTGGCCGGCGAGCGGGCCGGCGGTGTGCATCCCTACCTGACCACCCCGGCGCACACCCGCCAGGCCAGGGAGATCCTCGGCGCCGACGCGCTGCTGGTGCCCGAGCAGAAGGTGGTCCTGGAGACCGACGCGGCGCGGGCCAGAGCGATCGCCCGCCCGGTGCTCACCAAGCCCTACCTGAGCCTGCCGAACTACCTCAACAACTTCCGCCGTGAGGGGTTCACCGACGCCGACTTCGTCGACGGCGGCAGCGACCGCCTCGTCGACCAGTTGGCCGCGCACGGCACCCTGGAGCAGATCGCGCTCCGCGTCCGCGAACACCTCGACGCCGGTGCCGACCAGGTCGCCGTCCAGGTCCTCGCCGACGGCCGGGAAACCCCCTTGGCCCAGTACCAGGCCCTCGCCGAAGTCCTGCTGGCCTGATCGGTCAGGTCGGATACGGAGGAGACAACTGGTCCCAGGGCCGCTGCCGCCAGCCCTGGGACCAGTTGGTCGCTACCAGTAGGAAGTTGCCCTCGTCAGTCCTCGATTTCGACCGGGCCGTCGAACGCCACGTAGTCGGCGAGCCGGGGATCGGGGATCGAGGCGCCGGCCACGCTCCAAGCGTGATCCTGAACCGGGATGTCATGCACGATGATCGAGTAGTAGTGCCGATCGTCGCGGGTGACGGTGGGCCGGAGCAGCTCCGCCCGGACCGAATGTGCTGGGAAGTAGCGGTTTCCTTCGATAAGCACGGTGTCCGTGCTTTCCGCGATAACCTCGCCGTTGAGTCTCGCAATAGCCATAATCACAAGTGTGGTCCATCACAGACAGTTGTGCCATACCCCTTTTGATCGACTTCACGTTGATCCAACCGGGTCTTGATCCACTTCGTTCTCACGTTCCGTCACCGTCCACATCCGCCTGGTGTCCGGCATCGCACGGGGCCGTCTCGCAAGGCGAAAATTAGGTGAACTGCTGGATCGGTTGAGTAAGCGTTGACCGCGCGTGCGAGGCTGTTCCGCGCCGCACTTACCATGCTGGCTGAGTCGAGCGCGCCGCTCAGCGGCTTTCGAAGGAGGACGAGCAATGCCCATCGCGAGCCCCGAGGTCTACCGGGAGATGCTGGACCGGGCCAAGGCGAACGAGTACGCCTACCCGGCCATCAACGTGACCTCCTCGGAGACGCTGAACGCGGCGCTGCGTGGATTCGCCGAGGCCGAGAGCGACGGCATCGTGCAGGTCTCCACCGGCGGTGCGGAGTTCGCCTCCGGGACCAGCGTCAAGGACATGGTCACCGGCGCCGTCGCGCTCGCCGAGTACGCCCACGTGGTGGCCGACAAGTACCCGATCAACATCGCGCTGCACACCGACCACTGCCCCAAGAACAAGCTGGACAGCTACGTCCGACCGCTGCTGGCGATCAGCACCGAACGGGTCGAGCGCGGTCTGCCGCCGCTGTTCCAGTCGCACATGTGGGACGGCTCGGCGATCGAACTCACCGAGAACCTGAAGATCGCCGCCGAACTCCTGGAACTCGCCGCGAAGGCGCAGATCATCCTGGAGGTCGAGATCGGCGTCGTCGGCGGTGAGGAGGACGGCGTCGCCAACGAGATCAACGAGAAGCTCTACACCACCGAGGCCGACTACCAGCAGACCCTCGACGCGCTCGGTGCCGGCGAGAAGGGCCGCTACCTGCTGGCCGCCACTTTCGGCAACGTGCACGGCGTCTACAAGCCGGGCAACGTGAAGCTGCGCCCCGAGGTCCTCAAGAAGGGCCAGGAGGTCGCCGCCGGCAAGCTCGGCCTGGCCGCCGACAGCAAGCCGTTCGACCTCGTCTTCCACGGTGGGTCCGGTTCGGAGCTCTCGGAGATCCGGGAGGCCCTTTCCTACGGTGTGGTGAAGATGAACATCGACACCGACGCCCAGTACGCCTTCACCCGGCCGATCGCCGCGCACATGTTCGCCAACTACGACGGCGTGCTCAAGGTCGACGGCGAGGTCGGCAACAAGAAGGCCTACGACCCGCGCAGCTACCTCAAGGCCGCCGAGCAGGCGATGGCCGACCGGATCACGCAGGCCTGCGAGGACCTGCTCTCGGCGGGTAACGCCCTGGGCCTCTAGGTCCTTCTCGGCACCATCAGGTTCTTGTGCTGCCGGCGTCCGCCTCGGGCGCCGGCAGTGTCCTGTCCGGGGGTCCTGTCCGGGGCCGGCAATCGTGGCCCGTGACGAGAAAAATACCCACAGGCAGCGCCGAAACGGTGCCCTGAAATAAAAAGGGCACTTGGCGCCAGGGGGGCGGCGCCAAGTGCGTGACCGACGATACACGTGCCCGCCCCCGATCCGTAGGGGGAGTCCCCAAGGAATCCGCGCTGCGGATCACAATCTCGAAACCAAGTGGATCGCCACCCGCCCGAGTGACGATCGTTGCCGTTCGGCGGCAATCAGGGCATGGTGACTGGCCGTGATGCCCAAGCGCGTAATTGCTTCCGTGATCGTCGCCGCCATGATGCTCGCCGTGACCGGTGTGGTCCTCAGCCTCCTCCGCTGACCCTGCTGCCCTCCCCGGCCGAGGTGCCCGGCCGAGGTGCCCGACAGCGGCGGCCATGATCCAGGACCGTGGGCCGAAATGGGCGTCCGTCGGCAGCGGAGCAGGATAGCGACATGACCTCGCACGAGAACCTGCTCGGCCCCGGCCCGACCCTGCTCCCCGAGCGCCCGCAGCCGCAGACCGCCCTCGCGGACGGCACCGATCCGGTCGACGTCGCCAAGGCCTACCCGGACTTCAGCGCCGCCTGGGCCGCCCTGGCCGAGAAGGCCCTCAGCGCGGACGAACCGGTCGCCGCCTATGCGTATGCCCGCACCGGCTACCACCGAGGCCTCGACCAACTGCGCCGCGCCGGCTGGAAGGGCTTCGGCCCCGTGCCGTGGGCGCACGTACCCAACCAGGGTTTCCTGCGTGCCCTCGGTGCGCTGGCCAGGGCCGCGCAGGCCATCGGCGAGGTCGAGGAGTACGAGCGCTGCCGCGAATTCCTCGACGGCTCCGACCCCGAAGCCGCCGCCATCCTCGGCGTCAACTGACCCCCGGCCTCTCGACGAAGCCGGCGCCTGACAGGGATGCCGCCCGACGAAATTTTGCCGGCGGCACGGATACCGACCCCGGT
>CAJCJE010000705.1 GCA_903970565.1 Candidatus Melainabacteria bacterium
TATCGGCCGCCGCCAGTAAGCTGCTGACACTGTTTCGGTTGCTCTCGGTTTTTCCGGGTGGCCGGCCGGCAGCCACTCAAGTCCTTAAGGTTTCTCCGGGTCGGTGGTCCGTAAACTGCCCGAGAAGTCCCACATCGCCAGGCGTCGACGTGGGGCGAGCCGTACACCTGACCAGGGCCGGTCGGTGTTGGACGAGGAGGTAGGCGTGCCCCAGCTGCCCGATGTCGGGAACTCCGCACCGCTGCACAAGGTTCTGGTGGCCAACCGTGGCGAGATCGCAGTCCGGGTCATCCGGGCCTGTCGCGATGCCGGTCTGGCCAGCGTCGCCGTCTATGCGGACCCCGATCGGGACGCGCCGTTCGTCCGGCTCGCCGACGAGGCGTTCGCGCTCGGCGGTAACACCCCGGCCGAGAGTTACCTGTCCATCGACAAGATCCTCGACGCGGCCAAGCGCGCCGGCGCCGACGCCGTGCACCCCGGCTACGGCTTCCTGTCCGAGAACGCCGAGTTCGCCCAGGCCGTCATCGACGCCGGGTTGAACTGGGTCGGTCCCGGCCCGCAGGCCATCCGCGACCTCGGTGACAAGGTCACCGCCCGGCACATCGCCACCCGCGCGGGCGCCCCGCTGGTGCCCGGCACGAGCGAGCCGGTGTCCGGGCCGGAGGAGATCCTGGCCTTCGCCGCCGAGCACGGCCTGCCGGTCGCCATCAAGGCCGCCTTCGGCGGTGGTGGGCGAGGCCTGAAGGTCGCGCGGACCACCGAGGAGATCCCGGAACTGTTCGAGTCGGCAGTGCGCGAGGCCGTGTCCGCGTTCGGCCGGGGCGAGTGCTTCGTCGAGCGCTACCTGGACAAGCCCCGGCACGTCGAGGCCCAGGTGCTGGCCGACAAGTACGGCAACGTGATCGTGGTCGGCACCCGCGACTGCTCGCTACAGCGCCGGCACCAGAAGCTGGTCGAGGAGGCGCCCGCGCCGTTCCTCACCGACGAGCAGCGCGCCCAGATCCATGCCTCGGCCAAGGCGATCTGCCAGGAGGCCGGCTACTGCGGCGCCGGCACCGTCGAGTACCTGGTCGGCCAGGACGGCACCATCTCCTTCCTGGAGGTCAACACCCGGCTCCAGGTCGAGCACCCGGTCAGCGAGGAGACCTCCGGTCTGGACCTGGTCCGCGAGCAGTTCCGGATCGCGGCGGGCGAGAAGCTGCGCTTCACCGAGGACCCGACGCCGCGTGGGCACTCAATCGAGTTCCGGATCAACGGCGAGGACGCCGGCCGCAACTTCCTGCCGGCCCCCGGCACGGTCACCACGTTCGTCGCGCCGGACGGCCCCGGCGTGCGCACCGACTCCGGAGTGGAGTCCGGCAGCGTCATCGGCGGCGCGTTCGACTCGCTGCTGGCCAAGCTGATCGTCACCGGCGAGGACCGCGAGCAGGCACTGGAGCGCTCCCGGCGGGCGCTGGGCGAGATGGTCGTCGAGGGCATGGCGACCGTGCTGCCCTTCCACCGCGCGGTGGTCGACGATCCGGCGTTCATCGGCGACGAGAACGGCTTCACCGTGCACACCCGGTGGATCGAGACCGACTTCGACAACACCATTCCCCCGTTCGATGGCGGCGCGGCGGCCAAGGAGGACACCCCGAGGCAGACCGTCGTGGTCGAGGTCGGCGGGCGCCGGCTGGAGGTGTCGATCCCCGGCGGACTGGCCGTCTCCGGTGGCGGGGCGCCCGCATCGGCCGGGGTGGCCAAACCGCGCAGGCGCAGCGGCAGCAAGGCCTCCGCCGCGATCTCCGGTGACGCGGTCGCCGCGCCGATGCAGGGCACCATCGTGAAGGTCGCCGTCGAGGACGGCCAGCAGGTCGCCGCGGGTGAGCTGCTGGTGGTGCTGGAGGCGATGAAGATGGAGAACCCGGTCACCGCGCACAAGGCGGGCACGGTCGCCGGTCTGGCGGTCGCCCCCGGCGACGCGGTCACCCAGGGCACCGTCCTGCTGGAGGTCAAGGACTGAGCACGGCTGCCGACCCCGGCCGCGAGCCGGCCAAGAACAGGCCGGATGTCACGGTCGGGGTCGCCGCACTGGCCGTACCATCGGTGGTGTGAGTGAGTTCCAGGACACGGATCTGCGGATCGCCGACAGTGAGCGGGAGGCCGCGCTGGCGGTTCTCGGCGAGCACATGAGCGCCGGCCGGCTGAACATCGACGAGTACGGCGAACGCAGCGCCCAGGTGGCCACCGCGAAGACCCGAGGCGACCTGCGTGCCCAGTTCTCCGACCTGCCCGAACCGCACCCGCAGTTCGGCACCGGGATGCCCACCTTCGGTGCCGGCTCGCCGATCCCCGTTGCGACCACCCCGGTCCCGGCCCCCGGCCGGCAGATGACCAGCCGGCGCCCGTTCCGCGCGGTCCTGGCCGGCATGGTTCCGCTCGCCGCGATCATCGGGGTCGGCCTGTTCTTCATCACCCATTTCTGGATCTTCTTCCTCCTCCCTGCCGCGGTGGTGGTCCTCAGCAGCGCGATGGGCGGCGGCAACCCGCGTGGCGGCAACCGGCACCGGCACGACTGGGACGACCGACGCCGCGACCGGTTCGACCGGACGCGGGACCGCCATGACCACCGCGACGGGCGCCGCCGCAACCGGCACAACTACTGATCGGCGTAGGCGACCGTGCCGCACCTGGTTCCGGGCCTGATCCCGGCCTCACCCGCCCCCTCGCCCTCGCGCCCGATCGGTCCGTGACATGGACCCCGTTGAGATCAACGCCGGCACGTACTACCTGCGCCAGCTGCGCGCCGACGATCTGCTCGACGACCGGGAGGCCCTGCGCGCCTTCGCCTTCGACGATCCCGACGCGCACATCGCCGACCGGGCACGGGGTTGGGAATCCGACACCGGCTACACCTGGGCCGTCGCGGACCCGCCGACTGGCGCGCTGCTCGGCGAGGTCGGCCTGACCGAGGTGGACCACGCCACCGGCCAGGCCCAGGCGATCTGCTGGGTGGCCCCGCGGCGGCGCGGTCACGGGATCGCCGGGGTCGCCCTGAGT
The DNA here is from genome assembly GCA_903970565.1 of Candidatus Melainabacteria bacterium. Taxonomy (GTDB): domain Bacteria; phylum Actinomycetota; class Actinomycetes; order Mycobacteriales; family Pseudonocardiaceae; genus CAJCJE01. The sequence continues at coordinate 3,040 of CAJCJE010000705.1, forward strand.
TCGGTGCTGCGCTTCGGCTTCGCCGCCCTCGACCTGCGCACCGTCGACTACGCGCATCCGATCGCGGACACCCCGGCCGCGCGGGTGGCGGAGAAACTCGGCTGGCAGCGCCTGGCCGCGACCGACTCCCGGCAGACCTGGCGAACCACCGCCTGAGCCCTGCCACTCGACAATGACCCCGAACCATCCTGATCAGGCATTTTCCCGATCCGACCCCGGCCGCCGACGCCGGTCGGCAACCGTTTCGCTACCGTAGCCGCCGTGCCGGGCACGGTGCTCAACCGCCTGATCGCCGCGACGGGAATCGCCGTCGTGGTCGTTGTCGTGATCGCGCTGACCGACACCGACCACCCGGTGAACACCGCGACCACGCACCATTCGCAGTTCAGCACGGTGGTACCCCCGCCGACCACGACCGGCCCCTCACTGATCCCCCGGCCGGGCAGTATTCCGCTGGACAACGTGAACCCCTGCCGCATCCTCACCTCGGCGCAACGCACCAGCCTCAGCCTCGACTCGACCCCGACTCCCTACGTCGATCCAGAGTTCGACCAGGCCAGGGCGTGCTCGATCCGTGGCCTGGAAAGCGGCACCGAGGCCCGGCTGGCACTGGTCACCAGCATGGGCGTCGACGTCTGGCTGGACTACACCGCGCAGGTCGACGCGCAGGCGACCACGGCGAGCGGCTATCCGGCCCTGCTGATCCGCACGCCCGGTCTGAGCACCGTCTGCACCGTCGAGGTGGACGCGGCGGACAACGAGTTCCTCGACGTGATGCTGCGCGACGGCGGCAACAACCCGCCGATTCCGCAGGACGCGCTGTGCGCCGGTGCGCAACAGGTCGCCGACGCCGCGGTGACCAGTCTCGTCCAACACGACTGACGCCACCCGCTCCCCGTTCCGGCCCAATGCCGGCCGATGCCGACCACGGTCGGTGATGGACGGGTGAATGCATTCGTCCACCCGAGGGTTGTTGACGCAGATCACCCGATCTGATCACAGTCGGTGGATACAGTGTGACCGCCAACCCCTAGGTCGGGGTGGCCGAGCGCGGAGGTGATGGCGGTGCCGTTCAACCCGCAGTCCGGCGGAGCGAGCCAGGCTGGGCAGATACCCGACCCGCTGGGTTCGTCGGGCACGGCAACCCTGCGAGTGGACCGCGACGCCGTTCCCGCGCTACGCAAGGTCTTCGACACCGCGCTGTCCAAGCTCGACGTGCAGATCGACCTGGCCATCACCGGGGTCCGGGTCGCCCCGTGGGCCGGTGACCCGGTCAGCGAGGACGCCGCGACGAGCTTCAACAACCACGCGGTGGACAGCCCGTCCTCGGCGCTGAACGCGCTGCTGGCCTACCAGCAACGCCTGAAGTCGGCCTCGGACGCGCTGAACCAGGTGGCCATCGAGTACCAGATCGTGGAGACCGACAACACCGCATCCTTCAACGACGAAGAATGACGCCGAGACGGCGGACGCCGACCACGACGACGCTCTCGCCCCAGAAGGGACCTGCCCGGTGGGCTCGAACGGCATGAACTCCGGCTCGGAAAATCGCTGGCAGGGCTACAGCCACCAGGAGCTCTACGCCCAGTTGAACGCCGGTCCCGGCGCCAACGCAGCTGCCCCGGCCGCCGACACCTGGAGCGGGCTGTCGGATGCGCTCGACGAGTTGCAGCAGGACATCAACACCGGGGTGACCGCGTCCGGCGCCGCCTGGACCGGCGCGGCGGCCGACAGCGCCAGGGACGCGCTGGGGCCGCTGGGCGACTGGGCGCAGCAGGCCGCGACGGCCGCGGACATGATGCGGATCAGCACCGAACTCCAGGGCAGCCTGCTGGCCAAGGCGCGCGCGGACATGCCCGCTCCGGTGCAGGTCACCGCCGAGCAGCCGAACGGGATCGAGACCGCGCTACAGCATCTGATCGGTGAGCAGACCGACCACGAGATCCAGGAGGCGGCCAGCAACGCCGCCGAGCAGAAGGCCTTCCAGGTGATGGCCGAGTACGAGTCGGGCACCAACGACAACACCACCACGCTCGGAGATTTCGGCCAGCCGCCGCAACTGGTCGTGGACAGCTCCCCGATCGCGACCAGTGCCGCCGCCCGAACCAGACTCCGCGCGCGCGGCACCCTCACCGAGGACTCCACCGAACTGAGGGAGTCAGCGGGCCGGGGCGCACGTTCCGAACGCTCCGCCCGCCCCACACGCTCCGTCCGCTCCGCCCGCGACACGGACCCGGAATCCGACCAGCGCATTCCGTCCCAGCACCGCACCGGCCGCGAGGACGAGAGCGACGACGAACCGGACTCGCACTCCCTGGTCCCCGCCGACAACGACGCCGGCCCGGTGACCCCGGCAACCATCGGTGACAGTCAGTGACAATGACAGTCCCGCTCACTGACGATTCCACGACTGCGGCCGGCGCCGGCCGACCGAGCTGAGCCGATGGCGCGGAGATGAGCGATCAGCGGAACCAGACAGCCGGCCCAACCGCGCCGCCGGCCGCCTTCACCGTGGCCGACGAACCGGCCGAGGCCGAGCCGCTGCGCATCTCCCGAGTTGAGTTCGACGTCCTGTGGGAAACCCTCGGCCTCGGCGAGATGCCGTTGGTGATCAAGGTCCCATCACCGGGCAAGACCCGAACCGAGCGCCGCGCCCTGGTCGAAAACGCCTGGCGCACAATGGAAGAACGCGGCCTGGGCCGAGGATCGGCCGAATACCAACGACTCGCCGACCTCGTCGGTCTGTTGGCCCGGCCGGAACGCGAAATAGACGGCAGGCTGTGGTTCGGTCGACGGATCGGCGCGATGCGGACCCTGGTGGCCGCGAGCGGCGGCGACGCGACGCTGGTCACCCTGGCGCCGGAGGGTTTCACCCTGCGGAGCGCTGCGGCGACCGGCCTGGCCCGCGAAGCCCTGACCGCGCTACCGCCCTGCGCCGCGGGCTCCGGTGAATCGGTGACCGTCCCGAGCCGGCAACTCGACGCCGCCGCGGCGACGGTGACCACCCCGATCGAATTCGAGGCCGCGTTGCGCCGCGAGGGAGTGCGCCCCAGAGATGCCTCGATCCTCGCCGCGAT
>CAJCJE010000706.1 GCA_903970565.1 Candidatus Melainabacteria bacterium
TGCGACATCGCCGGCATGACCGCCCTGGACGAGGTGACCCCGGACGAGGCGCCGAGGGCGATGTGGCGCTACCCGGTGTGGAAGCGGTTCGTCGTGCTGGTGGCCGGCTCGGCGACGCACTTCATCCTCGGGCTGATCATCCTGTATCTGATGGCGATCGGTTCCGGCTTGCCCAACCTTCAGGACACCCCGGTGGTCAGCAGCGTCGCCAACTGCGCGCAGAGCATCACCAACGTCAAGACGATGACCTACGCGCCGTGCGGGCCGAACTCCCCGGCGCCGGCCAGAAACGCCGGTCTGAAGGCCGGTGACGTGATCGTGTCCGTCGGCGGCAAGGCGACGCCGACCTGGACCGATGTCTCCTCAGCCGTGCAGAAACTGCACGGCACCGTGCCGTTCGTCATCCAGCGCGACGGCAGGGACCAGACGATCGACGTGAACGTGGCCACCGTGCTGAGCGTGCCGACCAGCCAGCAGGAGTCGACCAATCCGAAGCTCGCGCAGGTCGGCGCCATCGGCGTCGTGCATTCCTACTACGTGACCTACAACCCGATCGACGCGGTCGGCGGCACGTTCGACTACACCGGACAGATGTTCGTCGGGGTCTGGGACGGGATCAGGGAACTGCCCAGCATGATCCCGAACCTGGTCACCTCGATCGGCGGCGGCCAGCGCAACCCCAACGGCGTGATGAGCGTGGTCGGCGCGGCCCGCCTGGGCGGACAGACCGTCGAGGACGGTGCCTGGTCGGTGTTCTGGCTGCTACTGGCCAGTTTGCAGTTCTTCTTCGGCGCGTTCAACCTGCTGCCCCTGCTGCCGTTGGACGGTGGACACATCGCGGTCGCCTTCTACGAGCGCATCCGCAACTGGCTGCGCGCCCTGCGCGGCCGGCCGCTGGGCAACCCGGTCGACTACACGAAACTCGCGCCACTGACCGTGCTCGTGGTGGTGGTGTTCGGTGCCATGGTGCTGTTGAGCGTCACCGCGGATATCGTGAACCCGATACGACTCGGCGGCTGACGTCGCCGGGTTGGTGACAACGGTGGAGGAAAAGCGATGGCCGCCGATGGCGTCCTGTTGGGTATGCCTGCACTGCCCGCCCCGGTGCTCGCCGAGCGCCGCAAGACCCGCCAGCTGATGGTGGGCTCGGTCGGCGTGGGCAGCGATCATCCGATCTCGATTCAATCGATGACCACCACGTTGACCTCTGATGTCAACGCGACCCTGCAACAGATCGCCGAGCTGACCGCGGCCGGCTGCGACATCGTTCGGGTGGCCTGCCCGAGCGCCGACGACGCGGAGGCGCTGCCGGCCATCGCGCGCAAGTCGCAGATTCCGGTGATCGCCGACATCCACTTCCAGCCGAAGTACGTGTTCGCCGCGATCGAGGCCGGGTGTGCGGCCGTTCGGGTGAATCCGGGCAACATCAAGAAGTTCGACGACAAGGTGAAGGAGATCGCGCAGGCCGCGAAGGACCACGGCACGCCGATCCGGATCGGCGTCAACGCCGGTTCGCTGGACCCGCGCCTGTTGGCGAAGTACGGCAAGGCCACGCCGGAGGCGTTGGTGGAGTCCGCGCTGTGGGAAGCCAGCCTGTTCGCCGAGCACGACTTCCACGACATCAAGATCTCGGTGAAGCACAACGACCCGGTGGTGATGATCCGGGCCTACGAGCTGTTGGCGGAGCAGTCGGACTATCCGTTGCACCTGGGCGTGACCGAGGCCGGGCCGGCCTTCCAGGGCACGATCAAGTCGGCGGTGGCGTTCGGGGCGCTGTTGCGGCAGGGCATCGGGGACACCATCCGGGTGTCGTTGTCGGCGCCGCCGGTGGAGGAAGTGAAGGTCGCCAACCAGATTTTGCAGTCGTTGAACCTGCGGCCCCGAAAACTGGAGATCGTGTCCTGCCCCTCCTGCGGACGGGCCCAGGTGGACGTCTACAAGCTGGCCGAGGAGGTCACCGCCGGCCTGGAGGGCATGGAGGTGCCGCTGCGGGTCGCGGTGATGGGCTGTGTCGTGAACGGACCGGGCGAGGCGCGCGAGGCCGATCTCGGGGTCGCCTCGGGCAACGGCAAGGGCCAGATCTTCGTGCACGGCGAGGTCATCAAGACCGTCCCCGAACACCAGATCGTGGAGACCCTCATCGAGGAGGCCATGCGCATCGCCGAGGGAATGGAGTCCGACGACGGCGCCGTCGGCAGCCCCGTGGTCAGCGTGTCCTGAGCATTGGTCGAGGAAGCTGGCCGGAACCGGGCGGGTGCGCGTACTCGTCCGGTCCTGTCTGTCAACGGAAGATGGAGCTTTCGCGGTGATCTGCCGTGCGCGAACCACCCTTGTTCTGGCACTCTGACATGGTGCTGAGGCTCGGCGGTGCGCGGCTGCTGGACGATCGTGACTTGTTCGCGGTCCGCACCGTGCTGGACGCCGACCCGGTGGCCTCCTGCATGGTGGCCTGCCGGGTCGAGGCGGCCGGCTTACAACCCTGGCGGCTCGGTGGCGAGATGTGGGGCACCGACAACCGCCCGATCCGGGGCAGCCGGCTGGATGGCCTGTGTTTCGCCGGGCCGAACCTGGTCCCCCTGCGCGGCAACCGCGCCGCCCTTCGGGTGTTCGCCGACCGCGCGGTGCGCCGGGGCCGGATGTGTTCCTCCCTGGTCGGCCCGGCCGAGCAGGTGTTGGGCCTGTGGGAGGAACTGACCCTGGACTGGGGCCCGGCCCGTGAGGTGCGCGCCGACCAGCCGCTGATGGCGATGACCACCGCGCCCGAGGCGCCGATCGACCCGCAGGTGCGGATGGTTCGGCCGGACGAACTCGACCGGTATCTCCCGGCCGCGATCGCCATGTTCATCGAGGAGATCGGCATCGACCCGTGCGCCGAGGACGGCGGCGCCAGCTACCGCGCCAGGGTCGCCGAGCTGATCGCGGCCGGTCGCGCGTTCGCCCGGTTCGAGAACAACGAGGTCGTGTTCAAGGCCGAGATCGGCTCGCTGTGCCGCAAGGTCGGCCAGATCCAGGGCGTGTGGGTGCACCCGTCCCGGCGCGGCCACGGTCTTGCCACGCACGGCACCGCGACCGTGGTGGACCGGCTGGTCCGGGGGATGGGCCGCAAGGCCAGCCTCTACCTCAACGCCTACAACGCGCCGGCCAAGGCGGCCTACCGTCGGGTCGGCTTCGCCGAGGTCGGCCGCTACGCGACGGTCCTGTTCTGACGTCCGGCGGGTGTGGCGGGTGGGACTGTTATCCCGGTCACTCTCGGCGGGTCCGGATCGCGCCGGCCCTTCG
>CAJCJE010000707.1 GCA_903970565.1 Candidatus Melainabacteria bacterium
GCGTTCCTGCAACCGGGGGCCCGCCACCGCCCCGATCAGCCGGCAGAGGCCGTAGCCGACCGCGACCGCCGCCAACCCGGCCGGCGCGCGCAGCAGTCCCGCCAGGGCGAACAACGCGACCGCGACCGCGGTCAGGCGGCCGAGTGTCCGGGCGGACGGGCGGTTCGCCGCGGCGGCGAGTGCGGCACCGGCCGCGCCGAGCAACGCAACGGCCACCACCGCGAGCGGTACCGCCCCGGTGGGTACGCCCCCGTTGCTGGCCAGCAGCGCGCGGCACAGTGCGAGCCGGACCAGCCGGCGGGCCGGGCGCGGGAGCGAAAGTCAACCGAGTCAACCAAAGCGCGTGGTCGCCAGGATAGGCGCGTCGGCGCCACCGGTCATCTGAATAACCGGGCGGAGCCGACGGCGCGGTAACTCCGGACGGTATCTGGTCGGACGCTCGCGCGTCCTGATAGCCGAGGGCCAGTGCCAGGACGGGGAATCCGGCTCGGGCACCACTTCTCACCTCGACAGCACCGCACCAGGATGTTCGCGGCGCGCGGGCGTGTCGACATGATTCATTCACGGGGGATGACAATGCGAGAAGTTCGAAAGAGATCGGAATTCCAGACAGCGATCGATCGCTGGTTGGAGCGGTACAGCATCGACGTGTTGCGGGTCGCGATGGGAGTGGTGATCCTCGCGTTCGGGGTGCTGAAATACTTTCCGGGGATCAGTCCGGCGCAGGGAATCGTGGTGGCGGTCAACCGGATACTGACATTCGGGTTGATGCCCGATCATGTCACGCTCATTCTGTTCGCGACAGTGGAAAGCATCATCGGACTGTCGCTGATCACCGGGTGGGGGCTGCGGATGGTCATCTATCCGCTCGCGGCGTGGGCGGTGGCGATTCTGTCGCCGCTGGCGTTGCTGACCGCGCAGTTGTTCAGCGGCCCGTATCACGCGCCGACGTTGATGGGCCAGTACGTTGTCAAGGACATCATCCTGCTGGCGGCGGTGCTCGTGGTCGCGATGCAGGTCCGCCGGAGTGCCCGGTTGGCGCGGCTGCGCGCGTCACCTGTGGCCAAGGCGCCGGGGGTCGGCGCGGTACCGACGACCGGGGAGCCGAGGGAACTGGCGACAACCGGTCGAAACTCGACCGACTGACCGCGATATCGCGCACATATCGACTCGTGCGGTCAATACGTGCGCGAATTGTTCGCGGATCTCACATTTCTATCCACAGGTATGCGATAACACAGGGGAGTTATCATGACCGCCGTATTTCGGGCGAGCGCGTCCGTCGAGGAAAGCGCGCCGCTGCTCGGCCCGCTCGCGGAGTTGCCCGGTAGCTGGTTCGGTACCGGTTTCAACCTGATCTCGCGACCGGATTTCGAGAACAACCTCCCGTTCTTCCTGGAGGTCAACGAGACTCACGAGTCGTTGACCTTCACCGAGATCGGCGCGCCGATCCCCAACCGGGGGTCGGGCCAGGACGACATCTTCTTCCTCGGAGTGCACTACCTACAGCAGATCAGTGACGCGGTCAGCAGGGGGGCGCTGCACCTGGAACCGGGGATCTGGTTGAACGTGCCGGCCACCACCGATCCGGTGGCCCCGGCGAGCGTGGTCCGGTTGGCGACGATCCCGCACGGCGACTCGCTGCTGGCCCAGGGCAACGCGATCACGGTGGCCGGTGGCCCGGATATCCAGCCGGTCAGTTCGACGCCGACCCACTCCACCGGTCCGAACGCCGGCCAGCCACTCACCGGCGCGTATCTGGCCCCGTTCACCTCGACCGCGCTGCCGCCGGGCATCCCGGTCGGTTCGATCGCGAACCCGAACCTGGTACTCACCGACGCGATCAAGGACCAGAAGATCATCGAGACCACGGTGCTGGTGATCGACACGACCACGCCGATCGGTGGCAGCACCGGCGGAATCGAGAACATGCCGTTCGTGGTGCGCAACGCGACCGCGACGCGGATGAACGCGATCTTCTGGATCGAGAAGGTGCAGCGCGAGGACGGCTCCGGGCACTTCCTCCAGTTGCAGTACACCCAGACGGTGATCCTGAACTTCCTGAACATCGACTGGCCACACATCGCGGTGGCCACCCTGGTCAAGCACTGATCCCGAGGCCGGGTGGGGGTCTGCTCCAGCGCGGACCCCCACCCGGTCACCGCGCGACACCGCGGGACTCCCGAACCTCTGCTGGTTGAGCTGGCAGCGGATCGGTCGAGCCGTCGGGACATTCGCGGGTGGGTCAGTGGGTCGGTCAGGGGGAGGGTCGGGTGCGCAGGGTGCGATCGGCGACGGTCATTGCGACCAGGGCGACGCTGACGCCGACCATGATCCAGGCGATGAGGTGCACGCGCTGGCCAGATACAGCGCCGTGACCAGTGCGGCGGTCTGTCCGATCGAGACACCCAACCCGCGGGCGATCGGCACCAGCGCCGTGGCGATGAGTGAGCTGTTGATCGGATTGAGCGCGGAACCGATGAACAACGGGGCGGTGAACCGCCACGAGAACGGGTGTTCGGGCGGCGGCCCGACCACCCCCAGCGCCGTGTTCGAGGAGTCAGCGGCAGTCATCGGCATCTCCAGTACATCGTGGTCACAGGAGTTCGGCGAGACGCTCGATCAACCGCGCGGCGGCGTCGAGGGTCGCGATCTCGTCGCTGGTGAACGACTCGGCCAGGACGACGGCGACCTGGTCGACGACGGAGCTGCGACCCGAACCGATCGTGGTTTGCCCCTCGGGGGTGAGGCTCAGGATCGAGCGGCGCCCGTCGACGGCATCCGGCTGCCGCGTGACCAGGCCACGTTGTTCAAGGCTCGCGACCGTGGCCCCCATCGCCTGCGGGGTGATCTGCTCGCGGCGGGCCAGTTCCGCGGTGGTGGCCGGACCGAGCCGATCGAGCCGCGACAGGGCCGTCAGCTGCGGCACGGTCAGGTCGCCGTCGGCCAGCGTCTCCTGAGTGCGTCGCTTGAACGCCCCGATGCCGACCCGCAGCCGGGTGGCGGTCTCGCGGATGGCGGCGTCCTGGGCGGTCGGCTTCTGGGTGTCGTTCACAGTAAGAAGGTTAGGCTTCTTACTGTAAACTTGCAAATTCAGCCTTCTGATAGGAGGGCGACCAGGACGGCGACGGCTTCGCGATCACCGCACGCCAGAGTGAACATCAGGGCGGGGCCGAGTTCAGACCGGGGGACCACTCGGCCGCCGAGCAGGCCCACGGCCATCCACGCCGGCAGGAACCGGTCCAGCGCCGACAGCTTGCCGACCACGCTCGCCGTAGTGGATTCCTCGGTGACGCTCATGCCGGCACCGCCGCCGGGTCGGCGGGGACAAGCACGGCGGACAGTCGGGCGAGGACTTCGGGGTGGACGCGGTAGTAGACCCAGGTCCCGCGTCGTTCGCCGTCGATCAGACCGGATTCCCGCAGCACCTTGAGGTGGTGGGAGATGGTGGGGCCGGTGACGTCGAAGGCGTCGGTGAGGTCGCACACGCACGCCTCGCCGCCCTCGTGTGAGGCGATCAGGGAGAGCAGGCGCAGCCGGATCGGGTCGGAGATCGACTTGAAGACCTTCGCCAGCTCCACGGCCTGCGGCTCGGACAGGGGTTCGCGGGCCAGCGGTGAGCAGCAGGCGTCCATCGCGACCAGTGGCAGTTGCTTCGACATGTGTCTATGTTGACAGGCATCTATCTAGGGGGCAATCTGAAGTCAGGTCTTGTTTAGATGAACATCTACTTAAGGAGTTCGTCCATGTCCCGCGTCCAACTCGCCCTCCGCGTCGGTGACCTCGAAAGCTCGATCGCGTTCTACTCGACGCTGTTCAACACCGAACCGGCGAAACGTCGCCCCGGCTACGCGAACTTCGCCATCACCGAACCCGCGCTCAAGCTGGTCCTGCTCGAAGGTGAGCCCGGCCAGGCGACCGTGATGGACCATCTCGGGGTCGAGGTGGAAACCACCGAACAGGTCGACGAGGCGTCCAAGCGGCTCACCGGCGAGGGCATGGAAACGCTGGTGGAGAACGGCGCCACCTGCTGCTACGCCCTGCAAGACAAGGTGTGGGTGCACGGCCCCGGTCAGGAGCCGTGGGAGGTCTACACCGTCACCGACGACTCCACGTCCTTCGGCAAGAACAGCCCTGCGACGGCCACGGCCACCGCAGCGGCGTGCTGCCGTCACTAGCCGCGAATGGGCTTCCGCGCCGGGACGTTCGCGGGCGGCGCGGGCAGCCCCAGCGTGTCGTTCACCTGCCAGGCGGCGAGCCCGCCGAGTCGGAAGAGGACGACAGGACGGTGGCCGCCCCGTCACCGGCGCCGTTGCTGATCGCCCGCGCCGGGCCGTCCTGGCGCGAGCCTGCTCAGCGCCGTGCCGATACCGTCATGTGCTTGGCGCCGAAGAAGTCCGTGTCGTGGAACTGATGTCGTCGCCGTCGCCGACGTGTAGTTCGGTCAGCTCGTCGAAGACGCGGTTGAGCGCGATGCTGACCTCCAACCGCGCCAGGGGAGCGCCGAGGCAGAAGTGGATACCGTGGCCGAAGGCAAGGTGCTTCGAGGAGATGTTCGACCACGAGGACGTGGCCACGGTGAACCCGACCGCGACCCGCGCCGAGCAGTTGGCCAACATCCGCCAGATCTACCCGCCCGAACGCGAAGCCCTCGGCGTGGTCGCGATCGGCATCGAACTGGTCGACCCGCCCCGAACTGGTGTCGAGCGGGCCTCGCGGGAGCCGGCGTGACCGCGCAACTCCGCGCAACTCGCTGACCTGCGGATCTTGGCTTAGCGCTAACGGCTGTACCGCTGCTACCCAACCCCGGTGACCTGCGGATCAGTGCGTACCGCTACTTTTCGTTCCAATACTCCCCACGGGCCGGACCACAGTCAGGCAACCAGGCCCCACCATCACGCTGCGGTGAACTCCAGCGCGGTGCGCTCCTCGGAAATCGGCCGCGCAGCGCGCAGCGCCAGACCGCAGTCCGACGCGAGACCGGCCAGTTCGTCGATGGTTCGTTCGCGACCACCGAAGAACACCACCATCGACAGGTCGACCGTCGTGTTCAGCCCATACCCCGGCAGCGCCTCGCGCAGTGACTCGACCACCAGCACCACTCCCCGGTGGCCGGCCGCTCGCGCGCAGCCGCCGAGGATGATCCGGGCCTGCTCGTCAGCCCAGTTGTGCAGGATGTCCGACAGCACATAGGCATCCGCGCCATCCGGCAGCGGGTCGAAGAAACTGCCGGCGCTGGCCGTGGCCCGGTCGGCCAGACCGGCCTCGGCGAAGCGAGCGGTCGCGGCCGAGGCGGTGGGAGCGAGGTCCACGACCGTGCCGCGCACGCTCGGGTGCGCGCCGAGGACAGCGGCGAGCAAGGTGCCATCGCCCCCACCGACATCAACGACCTGCGCGAAACGACTCCAGTCGAATCCGTGCGCGATCTCGGTGGCCTGGATACGGAACCGGTCGCGCATCTCGGCGTCGAAGGATGCCCGCAGCGACGGAGTGGCCGCGAGGTCGGCCCAGAAGCCGTGGCCGTAGCGCAGGGGATAGGCGGACTCTCCGGTCCGCACGGTGTGCAGCAGTTCGACGAACGCGAGTTCGGCCCGACCCAGCCAACTGCCCATGTCGAGATCGGCGGCAAGGCCACTACCGGCGTCGCGTCGGAGTTCACGCCCCAACGCGGTGACGTGGTACCGGCTGGCGCCCTGGTCGAAGCCGAACACGCCGACCATCACCAAATGGTCCAGCAGATTACGCAGCACCCATACCGACGTCCCGCTGTGCTCGGCCAGTTCCTCGACCGTGGTCCCGTCCGGGCCCATCAGGTCGGCAAGCCCGAGCGTGGCGGCCACCCGGATCGACATCGGGGTGGCCAGGCCGGCCAGGGCCACCAACGACCTTCGTGCGGC
>CAJCJE010000708.1 GCA_903970565.1 Candidatus Melainabacteria bacterium
TCGGCTCGACCGCGGTGCCGGGACTGGCCGCGACGGACGTCCTCGACCTCCAGGTCGCGGTCGGCTCGCTGGCCGACGCCGACGACCTCGCCCAGTCCCTGTCGGCGGCCGGCTTCCCCCGAGTGCCCGGTCTGGACGCCGACACGCCGAAACCGAGCGACCCGGACCCCGCGCACTGGGCCAAGCGCACCCACGTCAGCGCCGATCCGGCCCGCTGGGTCAACCTGCATCTGCGCGTCGCCGACGGTCCCGGCTGGCGGTTCGCGCTGCTGGTGCGGGACTGGCTGCGGGCGGACGAGGCGGCCAGGGCCGAGTACGAGCAGTTCAAACAGTCCCGGTCGGCCGAGGCGCACGACCGTTCGAGCAGCGAGTACGCCGCCGCCAAGGACGGCTGGCTGGGCGCCGCGCAGCATCGCGCGCGGGAGTGGGCACACCGGACCGGCTGGACCGTCCCGGCCTGACCACTGGCCGGGTGGACCCGGGCCGTCCCGGCCGGGCACCGGGCCGGGTAGACATTGGGCCGGGTAGACCGAGCGCCGGCCGATGATCACCGGCCGGCGCTACGTCAACGTGGATGTCAGGTCAGAAGCCGCGCACCTTGGTGAAGTCGATCCGGATCACCGCGGGATGGGTTTCGGTGAAGTGCTCCGGAGTCCCGTACCTCCCGACCATGCCGTCCCGGTACTTCGCCAGGAACCCCGGCTGCTCGTGCGGCACCGGCTCGTCCTCGACGATGCTGGCCCGCCCGGCGATGATCACGATGTCGCCGCCCGTGCCGTCGCCGTCGAAGCTCAGCGAGACGTTGGGCCGCGCGGCGATGTGCGCCAACCGGTTCACCTTGGGGCCGTTGTAGATCAGGATGTGCTCGTCCTGCCAGAGGTACCACACCGGGTTGGGCTGCGGAGTGCCGTCCTTGCCCACCGTGGTGACCCAGATGATCTGCTCGTCGGCGAGCCGCTGCCGAACCCGCGCACCGAACGGGGTGCTCGGGTCGGGGAGAACGCTGTCGGTCATGGGAGACAACGTAGTACCGGCGCGCCGCCGGGCCGCGAAGGCTCTCCCCGGACCGTCCCGCCCGCCGGTCGATCGGTGCCCGCTGTCCCGATCGACTCGGCCGTGGGGACGGATCAGAACCCGCGTACCCTGCCGACCTCGATCAGGACCGGCACCGAGTACTCCGTGCCGAATCCCTCGTGGCTGCCGCTGATCTCGAGCATGTCCTGGTCGTACTTGGCGACGTAGGCCGGTACTCGTGGGCGAGCGGGTGGTCGTCCAGGACCCGCGCGGCGCCGGTCAGCACGATGATGTCGCCGCCGTCGCCCTTGCCGTCGAAGTTCAACGCGACGCGGGGCCGCTTGGCGATGTGTCCGAGTCGGTTGGCATCCGGCCGGCGCTACATCAGCACACCCTCGTCGATCTGGAGAAACCAGATCGGGTTCGGCTGCGGGGCCGGTTTTCCTGCCACCACAATGGAAGCCGGAACTACAGCGGCGGCCACGGGGTGGTGATCCGCTGGTAGGAAAGCCACGGCGCGAGATCGTGATAACAGCGGCTGATCTCCTCCAGCGTGCGGTGCACGGTGTGCAGCGCGAGGTCGGCATCGCCGGGGCGCAGCACCTGGCCGGACACGGCCGCCGCGAACTCCTCGGAGCCGACGATCCTGGCCGTCGTACCGCCGGGTACCGCGAGGCCGAGCAACAGGTCGGTGGTGCGCCAGGCGCGGCTGTCGCGCTGGATACGCACGGCGGTCAGCGTGCTGGGGCCGGTGCGGGCGTGCCGGGAGCGCGGTCGTTTGTGGGTGAGTCGCAGACCGGGGGCGGGCAGTAGCCAGGTGACCTCGCTGTCCATGAACGGGTCTTCCGGGGTCGGGTATTCCATTCGCAGGCCCCACGGCTCCAACTGACAGAACGTCAGCCGGTGGGACGTACCCGATGAGTAGCTTCGCTGCCTGGTAAAGGTGTCGACGATGTCAACCAGCTGGGGTGTGATGACCGTTCCCACCGGGCTGAGAGTAGCCGCGCGTATGCGACCGGTGACCCCTGGGGTCGATTCGTTATGTCACGAATCGAGCACGACTTCATACCGAATTAACATACCGGACCGGGATGACCCGCATGGCCGTTGCGACGGACAACGTTGTCCGCTAGTGACCTACTTGCGTCGCCAGCTCAGGTTTATGCCCAGGTCACCGAGCCATTCGGCCAGGTCGTAGCCGTGCCTGCCGAGCTGTTCGACCGCCTGGTAGGTCGTCTCCAGCGCCCGTTGGCCGGCGTACCGGTCGAGCAGTCCGGCGCCCATCGCGGCCAACAGCTCGTCGGTGTCCAGCACCTCGAAGTCCCGGCCGGTGCGCAGCACGATGTCCAGGTACAGGTCGGTGGCCCGCCAGACCTGCGGGCCCGGTTCGATCCCAACGATGTCGAGGTAGAAGTCCTGGTCGCGCTCGTGACCGGGATGGAAGTACCAGTCGGTGATCCGCAGGCCGAGGTCGGGCAGCAGCCAGGATTCCAGGTAGGCCACCTTCGGCCGGCCGACGACCGGGCGCGCCATGTACAGGCCGAAGGGCTCGATCCGGTACTCCTCGACGGCGCGGACGAAGCCCTTGGGATCGGTGTTGGTCATCGCCGGCACGTCGAAGTACTCGACCTTGGGCGGATGCAGGTCGACGGCATCCGGCGCTTGGGCGGGTCCGCGCTGCGGCAGCAGATAGGGATCGGCTGTCATGCCGACATCCTGCCTGCGATTCGGCCGTCTTCCGATCCACCGAACGGATGTCATCCGAAATAGTGAAGGCCGCCGATGCTACTGAGCGTGTTGCCCGGTGGAGGCGGCCCTCCCCGCGCCCGCCGCGCGGCGGCCGATCAGCCCCACCTGCGTCGACGGGAGCACGCCGCCGCGCAGGCCACGACCCCGGCAGGCCGGACCCCATGATCGGCGAGCCTGCTGGTCAGGGGCTCGCGTCCGCGTTTGTCGGTGGACAGGCTTACTCTCGATACGTGGCTTTCGCGACCGAGTACCCAGTAACCGCGCACTCCGAGTTCCGGCCGATCGGTGACATCCCCCGCACCGACGGCGCATTCCGCATGGTCGCCGACTACCAGCCCTCCGGTGACCAGCCGCAGGCCATCGCCGAGCTGGAGAAACGGATCGCGGCGGGGGAGAAGGACGTCGTCCTGCTCGGCGCGACCGGTACCGGCAAGTCGGCGACCACGGCCTGGCTGGTGGAGAAGGTGCAGCGGCCGACACTGGTGATGGCGCCGAACAAGACGCTCGCCGCCCAGCTGGCCAACGAGCTGCGCGGGTTCTTCCCGGACAACGCGGTCGAGTACTTCGTCAGCTACTACGACTACTACCAGCCGGAAGCCTACGTCCCGCAGACCGACACCTACATCGAGAAGGACTCCTCGGTCAACGACGACGTCGAACGGCTGCGGCACTCCGCGACGATGAGCCTGCTGTCCCGGCGCGACGTGATCGTGGTCGCCTCGGTGTCCTGCATCTACGGCCTGGGCACCCCGCAGTCCTACCTGGACCGGTCGGTCGAACTCAACGTCGGTGACCAGATCGACCGGGACATGCTGTTGCGCGCGCTGGTCGACATCCAGTTCACCCGCAACGACATCGCCTTCACCCGAGGCACCTTCCGGGTACGCGGCGACACCGTCGAGATCATCCCGGCCTACGAGGAACTGGCGCTGCGGGTCGAGCTGTTCGGCGACGAGATCGAGGCGCTGTACTACCTACACCCGCTGACCGGCGAGGTGGTCCGCGAGGTGCAGGCGCTGCGGATCTTCCCGGCCACCCACTACGTGGCCGGTCCGGAGCGGATGGAGAAGGCCATCCGCGGCATCGAGGGCGAGCTGGAACAGCAGTTGGCGCTGTTCGAGAAACAGGGCAAGCTGCTGGAGGCGCAGCGGCTGCGGATGCGCACCGCCTACGACATCGAGATGATGCGTCAGGTCGGTTTCTGCTCCGGCATCGAGAACTACTCCCGGCACATCGACGACCGCGCGGCCGGCACCGCCCCCGCGACGCTGATCGACTACTTCCCCGAGGACTTCCTGCTCGTCATCGACGAGTCGCACAACACGGTGCCGCAGATCGGCGGCATGTACGAGGGCGACGCCTCCCGCAAGCGCACCCTCGTCGAGCACGGCTTCCGGCTGCCCAGCGCCCTGGACAACCGGCCGTTGACCTGGGAGGAGTTCGGCGACCGGATCGGCCAGACGATCTACATGTCGGCCACCCCCGGTCCGTACGAGCTGCAGCGGGTCGGCGGTGACGTGGTGGAGCAGGTCATCCGCCCGACCGGGCTGATCGACCCCGAGGTGATC
>CAJCJE010000709.1 GCA_903970565.1 Candidatus Melainabacteria bacterium
TCCTCGGCGAGCAGGCCGACGTCGTTGCACAGGTTGAGCAGGCGCTCGAACATGGCCTCCGCCTCCTCCTGCCGGCCGGCCAGCGCGAGCGCGTCGACGTACCAGAAGGAGCAGACCAGGAACGACCCCTCGTGCCCCTTCAGACCATCCACATCGGACTGTCCACTGTCGGTGGTGTAGCGGTCGATCAGGTCGCCGTGCTTGAGTTCCTTGCCGATCGCCTCGATGGTCGAGCGGACCCGCTCGTCGTTGCCGGGCAGGAAACCGACCGCCGGGATGAGCAGCGTCGCCGCGTCCAGCTCGGTGCCGCCGTAGTACTGGGTGAACGCGCCGATCTCGGGGTTGTAGGCGTTTTCCAGCACCTCCCGGTGCACCTGGTCGCGGATCTGCCGCCAGCGTTGCACCGGACCGGGCAGGCCGTCCTCCTCGACCGCGCGAACCGCCCGGTCGAAAGCGACCCAGACCATCACCCTGCTGTGCGTGAAGTGCCGGCCCTCGCCGCGCACCTCCCAGAGTCCGTTGTCCGGCTGCTGCCAGATCTTCTCCAGGTGCCCCATCAGGCCACGCTGCATCGACCAGGAATCCGGCGTCTCGGTGTGGCCGCGCTCCCGTGCCAGGTGCAGCGCGTCCATCACCTCGCCGTACACGTCCAGCTGCAACTGCCGGAAGGCGGCGTTGCCGATCCGGACCGGCCGGGCGTCCTGGTAGCCGGGCAGCCAGTCGGCCTCCCATTCGATCAGATGCCGCTCACCGTCGATGCCGTACATGATCTGTAGGTCGGCCGGGTCGCCGGCGACCGCGCGGGTCAGCCAGACCCGCCAGGCCGCGGCCTCCTGCGAGCAGCCGAAGTTGTCGAACGCCAACAGGGTCAGCGTGGCGTCGCGCAGCCAGCAGTAGCGGTAGTCCCAGTTGCGCTCCCCGCCCGGCGCCTCCGGCAGCGAGGTGGTCGGCGCGGCCACGATGCCGCCGGTCGGCGCGTAGGTGAGGGCTTTGAGGGTGGTCAGGGAGCGGTGCACCGCGTCGGCGTGCGGGCCGTCGTAGCTGATCTGGTCGGACCACTCGCGCCAGATCCGTTCGGTGTAGCGCAGGTCGATGTCCACGTCGATCGGCTGCGGCTGCTCGTCGGCGTCCGGCAGGTACTCCATCACCCAGGACAGCCGCTCGCCCGCCATCACCGTGAAACTCGCCTCGTGGGCGCGCTTGTGCGGTACCCGGAACGGCAGCCGGTCGCCGCGCAGCGTGACCGCCCTCGGCCC
Source organism: Candidatus Melainabacteria bacterium (assembly GCA_903970565.1). Classification (GTDB taxonomy): domain Bacteria; phylum Actinomycetota; class Actinomycetes; order Mycobacteriales; family Pseudonocardiaceae; genus CAJCJE01. The sequence goes on from CAJCJE010000709.1 coordinate 1,257, forward strand.
GGCCAGCGCGAGCAGGTACTCGTTGTCGTGCTTGCGTATCCGCCGCACCCACGGCACGGACTCCGCGTAGGCGAAGCGCACCACCCAGCGCAGCGACACCTCCACCGAGCCGGACACTCCCTCGACCACCCGGACGATGCGTGGCTGGTCCTTGCGGTCACGGTCCTGGTGCTGCTGCGGCGGCATGAAGTCGATCAGCCGGACCACGCCGTCGGCGGTGACGAACTCGGTCTCCAGGACCATCGTGTTGTCCCGATAGGAGCGTCGGGTCTCCAGTACCTCGTCGGTCGGGGCGATCCGCCAGTGGCCGTGCTGTTCGTCGCCGAGAATCCGGGCGAAACAGGACGAGGAGTCGAACCGGGGCAGGCACAGCCAGTCGATCGACCCGTCGATGCCGACCAGCGCCGCGGTGCGCAGGTCGGACAGCAGGGCGTAGTCCTCGATGTTCCCGGGGCCGGTCGACGGCTGCGCGGTGCTCATCCCGGTGAGGCTAGCCGACGCCCTCGGCGACGGTGGACGCCCTCGGCGACGGTGGGCGAAACACCGCACCTCGGGTGCCCTGCCCCGCGACCTCGGGCCGGTCACCCGGCCGGTTCGCGGGCGTTGGCGAAGGCCCGCAGCAGTTCGGCCGGGATGATCGCGCTGATCGGGCCGTCCGCGTTGATCGCCAACGGGCAGCCGCCGAGGCCGGCGATCACCGCGCTGCCCGGCATCGGCCGCCAGGCCGGCCAACGGGCCGGGACGTGCTCGACCGAGGTGCAGGCGGGCACCACGAGCCGGCCGCTGCGCCGGTCGGGGAACGCGACCAGGCCGCCGCCGCTGTCGATGGTGCCGCCGTCATCTTCCTGCCGGGGCTGGTAGACCAGCAGGGTCGCCTCCAGCACCGCCGCGGGCAGGTCGTGGGCGGCCCGGTGGCCGGCCTTGGCGAGCTGGATCGTCCGCTCCAGCGCGGTGGTCGGCTCCGGCCAGCCCAGCGCGCGCGGGGAGGGCCGATAGGTCTCGTTGGGCGCGAAGCGCGATTCGACCGCACCGACCGAGTTCACCGGATAGGAGCCGACAATGCCCCACGGTGGAACTTCCGATTGCGGGTCGAACGCCGGGTCGATGACATAAAGCCAGGAATTCGGATTACTCAACGCACTTTCCCGCATGTCCGCGGTGATCGGCGGAATCTCCCCTACCGATCCTGTGACCATCGTCATCGCCCCCGATCCCCGTTTCCGCCCACGCCCGCCCCATCGCTTGCGGACACCGTGCCAGAAATCCCGCCGAGTGCCACGAATCGTCACCCGGTGGGGGGATCGGGGGGATTTCGCCGAAACCGTTGAAGATCAGCCCGATCCGGGTTCGATCAGGCCACTAACCCGATCGGGTTTCACCACCGGATCGTCGAAGATGATCGAAAACGAGGGAACGCCGAAATCGGGGGTGGGCCGCGGCGTGCGGCCCACCCCCGATTTCGGTGCAGGGCGATAGGTGGTTCGGGGTGCGGCGACGATTCTTAATTTCTACTCAGCCGTATCGTCGCTCGGCGGTTTTTCAGCGGTTTCTCAGGTTGTGCAGGTCACGCCGGTTCGACGCACGGGGTGCGAGATCGGGAACATTCAGCCAGGTCGAGGGCATGATCGCCGGACAGCTCCTGGCAGCACGGGAGTCCGCGAGCGAACCTGTGCATTGCTGTTCCTCCGGTAACGCAAATCACCTCGGGGGTGACCACCTGTTGATGCGTCCTGTCTACCGTGAGCGGGGCGCTTGCGGTGTCCCTGATGTGCCACTGACACTGATGTGCCGCCTTGTCGCAGGTCAGGAGCTATCGCGTGACCGCCATTCGCATCAATGACCTCACCCTGCTGGGGCTACCCGATGGTCCCGCCGCCGTGTACATGCGATTACTCAGCGACGGACCGTCGGATGTCCTCACCCTCGCCGGGCGCACCGGCCAGACTCCGGCCGAGGCCAGGGACTCGGTGGAGATCCTGCGCGAAGCCGGCCTGATCATCCTCGCGGACTCCTCCGAGGTCGCGATACCGATGCGCCCCGGCCCCGCGCTCGACCTGCTCATCCGCCGCCGGGAAGCCGAACTGCGGCAGGCGAGGGTCTCCGCGATCAGCGCCTACGAGGGTTTCGTCCGTTCGGGGGGTGGTGAACCGGCGAACAACCTGATCGAGGTCATTCCCGGCTCGACCGTTTCCGAGCGGATCACCCAGTTGGAGCGTTCCGCGCACGAGGAGATCCTCGGTTTCGACTCGCCGCCCTACTACGCGGACGCGGACGCCAACCAGATCGAACTGGACAATCTGGCCCGAGGCGTGCGCTACCGGGTGGTCTACGCGACCGCGGCACTCGGGCGCGGTGACTATCTCGCCGAGAACGTGATTCCCGGCGTACTCAGTGGCGAGGAGGCCCGCACGCTGCCCGACGTGCCGGTCAAACTGATGATTTTCGACGACGACTGCGCGGTCGTCTCGCAGTCCCTGCCCCAGACCGAACGCGATGTGTCGGCGTTGCTGATTCGGCCGTGCAGTCTGCTCTCCGCGCTCACCGGCCTGTTCGAGATGTGCTGGCAGGCCGCGCTGCCCTTCGACGTCCGCGACCGGCCGGCCAGCCGCTACCTGCAACCCAACGAGCGCCGCCTGCTCGGCCTGCTCGCCGCCGGGATGGGCGACGACCAGGCCGCCCGCGCCCTCGGCGTCAGTCGGCGGACCCTGTTCCGCTACCTGGAGGGCATGATGGCCCGCACCGGCGCGGCCAACCGCTTCCAGCTCGCCCTGCACGCGGTCCGCAACGGCTGGATGTGAGCAGTCGGCCGCAACGGTCGGTGCGGTTACCTAGGCTGACCGGATGACCGGTCGGAGTTCCGTCGATCCGCACGAGATGCGCGCCGCGGTCGCCGCGGTGGCGCCCTGGCTCGCCGGCGAGGCGCCGGCGCCGGAGCGGGCGGTCCTCGCCGCCGCGGTCCGGCTGAGCCTGCGCGTCCTGCCGCGGATCGCGCCGGGTCGCAGCGTCGAGGTGCGGGTACCGCCGTTCGCCGCGGTGCAGTGCATCGAAGGCCCCCGGCACACCAGGGGCACCCCGCCGAACGTCATCGAGACCGATCCGCGCAGCTGGCTGGAACTCGCCACCGGCCAGCTGAGCTGGGCAGATGCCCTCGCCGAAGCCAGGGTCACCGCCTCCGGCGCCCGCGCCGACCTCGCCGCCCTGCTCCCCGTCGTCCGACTCTGACCTCCGCGCCACCGGCCTCGGGCCGTCGCGGTCGAGCGCTGGTTTGCTTTTCACCCGAACGGATGCCGGGACCAGGCGCGGCCGGTTGGCGCAGCGAGTTGGTCGGGCCGCTGCGCCGTGCCACCTACACTGAGGTTGGCCCGCTCAGCGTCCCAAGGGAGTTTTCGGTGGTCACTGACCAGACAACCGCTGGAACAGGACATCTCAGCCCCGAAACATCCACCGCGGCACCCACCGCCCGACCCGATGAGGGACCGCGCGAGGAGTGCGGAGTCTTCGGTGTGTGGGCCCCAGGCGAGGAAGTGGCCAAGCTCACCTTCTACGGTCTGTATGCGTTGCAACACAGAGGACAGGAAGCCGCCGGCATCTCCGTCGCGGACGGTCGGCAGATCGTGGTCTTCAAGGATCTCGGCCTGGTCAGCCAGGTATTCGACGAGCAGGTGCTGTCCTCATTGCACGGCCACCTCGCCGTCGGCCACTGCCGGTACTCCACCACCGGCTCCTGCACCTGGGAGAACGCCCAGCCGACCTTCCGCAACACCCCGACCGGCAGCGGACTTTCCCTCGGGCACAACGGAAACCTGGTCAACACCGCGGAACTAATGGTGCGGGCCAAGGAACTCGGCGTCGACACCGGCCAGGGACAGGGCGCGACCACCGACTCGGACCTGGTCTGCGGTCTGCTCGCCGCCGCCGCTGCCGACACCGGCATCGAACAGGCCGCGATGGAGCTGCTGCCGACCCTGCGCGGCGCGTTCTGTCTCGTCTTCGCCGACGAGTCGACCCTCTACGCCGCTCGCGACCCGCACGGCGTGCACCCGCTCGTGCTCGGCCGGCTGGAGCGTGGCTGGGTGGTCGCCAGTGAGACCGCGGCTCTGGACATCGTCGGCGCGTCCTTCGTCCGCGAGGTCGAGCCGGGCGAGCTGCTCGCCATCGACGCGGACGGTCTGCGGTCCTCCCGGTTCGCCATCCCGGAACCCAAGGGCTGCGTCTTCGAATACGTCTACCTGGCCCGCCCGGACACCGCCATCGCCGGCCGCTCCGTGCACGCCACCCGCGTCGAGATCGGCCGCCGCCTGGCCCTGGAGAGCCCGGTCGAGGCCGACCTGGTCATTCCGGTCCCGGAATCCGGCACCCCCGCCGCGATCGGCTACGCGCAGGGTTCCGGTATCCCCTACGGCTCCGGCCTGGTCAAGAACGCCTATGTCGGCCGGACGTTCATCCAGCCCTCGCAGACCATCCGGCAGCTGGGTATCCGGCTCAAACTCAACCCGCTGCGCGACGTGATCCGGGGCAAGCGGCTGGTCGTCGTCGATGACTCGATCGTGCGCGGCAACACCCAGCGCGCCCTGGTCCGAATGCTCCGCGAGGCCGGCGCGGTCGAGGTGCACGTCCGGATCGCCTCCCCGCCGGTGCGGTGGCCCTGCTTCTACGGCATCGACTTCGCCTCCCGCGCCGAACTGATCGCCAACGGCCTGGACACCGACGGTGTCCGCCGCTCGGTCGGCGCCGACTCGTTGGCCTACGTCTCGATGGAGAGCCTGGTCGCCGCCAGCGAACAGCCCAAGACCAGGCTGTGCACCGCGTGTTTCACCGGTGAGTACCCGATTCCGCTGCCCGAGGACGCGCTGATCGGCAAGCACCTCATCGAGGAGCTCAACGCCGCCGGCCGGGCGATGGACCCAGGGTCGGTCGGCGCCTCGTCGGCCTCGGTGCCCGCCGGGTACGGCGCCGAGGAAGCCATCCGCAGACCGTGACCAGGTCCGTCGTGCCCCGCTCCTGGCTGCGGTCGCGGTGGCGGCAAACTTCGATGGCACAGTCCCGCTGACCCACCGTCCCGACATTTCGTTCCCGACGTTCCGTTCCCGACGTTCCGTTCTGATGTTCCCGTTCCCGATGTCCACGTTTCGCTCCACGATGGAGACTTCGCAGTGACCACGCATTCCGACGACAGCCCAGCAGCCACCACCTACGCCGCCGCCGGGGTGGACATCGCGGCCGGCGAGGAAGCGGTGGAAAAGCTCAAGCCGTTCGCGGCCCGCACCCACCGGCCCGAGGTGCTCGGCGGTATCGGCGGCTTCGCCGGTCTGTTCCAACTCCGCC
>CAJCJE010000710.1 GCA_903970565.1 Candidatus Melainabacteria bacterium
CCTGGCCGCGCAGGCCGAGCGGTATCCGCTGGACGAGCGGCTGGCCGGGCAGCTGATGCTCGCCCTCTACCGCAGCGGGCGCCAGGCCGACGCCCTCACCCACTACCACCACACCCGAACCATGCTGGCCGACGAACTCGGCGTCGACCCCAGCACCACCCTCCAACAACTCCACCAACAGATCCTCACCACCGACCCCCACCTCGCCAGCCCGCAACGCGGCAACACCGCGCTGGCCGCCGCGCCCATCCCCCGCCAGCTGCCGGCCGCGCCCGGCACCTTCACCGGCCGCGCGGCCGAGCTGACCACGCTGAGTTCGGCCCTGGCCGGTCCGGCGACATCGGTACCGCCGAACGACTCGACGGCGTCGACGCCGTCAAGGACGGCCACCGCGTCGAAGGCGGCCGGTGGCACCGTGCCGATCGCGGTGATCGCCGGCGCCGGCGGGGTCGGCAAGACCTGGCTGGCGTTGCACTGGGCACACCAGAATCTGCACCGCTTCCCGGACGGCCAGCTGTATGTGAACCTGCGCGGCTTCGATCCCTCCGGTGAGCCGGCCTCGCCGAGGGAGGCGGTGCGCGGCTTCCTGGACGCGCTGGGCGCCAATCCCACGGTGATCCCGGTGGAACTCGACTCGCAGATCGGCCTGTACCGCAGCCTGGTCGCGGACAAACGAATCCTGATCGTGATCGACAACGCCGCGGACGCCACCCAGATCACCCCGCTGCTGCCGGGCAGCTCGGCCTGCACCGTCCTGATCACCAGTCGGGACCGGCTGACCAGCCTGATCACCGCGCACGGCGCGCAGGTGCTGCCGATCGAGGTCCTGCCGAACTCCGACGCGCACGCGCTGCTGGCCGCCCGGCTCGGGCCGGGGCGGCTGGCCGGCGAACCAGAGGCCGTGGCCAAACTACTCGCCAGCTGCGCCGGGCTGCCGCTGGCGCTGTCCATCGTCGCCGGACGGGCCCAGGAACACCCCGAATTCCCTCTGGCCGCGCTCGCCCACGAACTCCACGACACCACCCACCGCCTCGCCGCGCTCGACGAGGACAACACCAACAGTGTCCGCACCATCCTCTCCTGGTCCTACACCACCCTCACCCCCCAGCACGCCACCACCTTCGCCCTGCTCGGCCTCGCCCCCGGACCCGACATCTCCCGCACCGCGACCACCAATCTCACCAACCACACCAGCGCCCACACCCACACCGCGCTGCGTGCCCTCGAACGCGCCAGCCTCATCCACCAGCACATCCCCGGCCGCTACCGGATGCACGACCTCATCCGCCTCTACGCCCAGGAACAGGCCACCGAACAGGGCACGCCGGCCGAACGCGAGGAGGCGCTGCGCCGACTGGTCTACTTCTACGCCCACAGCGCGGTCGCCGGAGACGGATTACTTGCCCCGCACCGAGAACTGCGACTGGTCGAACTGCCGGCGCCGCGTGGCGGAACACAGTCCCTGCGCGATGTGCCCGGTGTGCTGGCCTGGTTCGACGCCGAACACGCCAATCTGCTTGCCGCGCAACAACTCGCCGGCCAGTTCGGTTGGCACGAACTGGTCTGGACCCTCGCCTGGGCACTGACCACCTTCCACCAGTGGCGCGGACACCTGGTCGACGACGTCACCTCCTGGGAGGCCGCGCTCGCCGCGACCGAGCACTTCGACCCGCCGGGCGCCCGGTCGCTGGCACACCGGTTGCTGGGCTACGGCTACGCGGTGGTCGACAACCGGCAGGACGCCCTCGACCATCTGAACCGGTCGCTCGCGCTGGCCGAGAATCCGGCCGACCTGACCGAACAGGCCGAGACCCATCACCTGCTGGCCAGGGTCTGGGAGTTGCGCGGCGACGACCTCCGGGCGCTCACGCACGCCCGGCAGGCGCTGGATCTCTGGCACGGCCTGGACCGGCCGATCGAGGCGGCCCGCGAACTCAACGCCGTCGGCTGGTACTCCGCCCGCACCGGCGACTACCAGCAGGCCCGCGACTCCTGTCAGGACGCGCTGGTGCTGCTGCGCGGGCAGCGTCATCTCGCCGGCGAGGCCAACACCCTCGACAGCCTCGGCTACATCGCGCACCACTCCGGGCACTACGCCCAGGCCGTGGCCTACTACCAACAGGCGCTCGCGCTGTTCCACCGGCTCGGCAACGCCTTCAGCGAGGCGAACACGCTGGACCGGTTGGGTCAGACCTATGCCTCTGGCGACCAGCGGTTGGCGCGGGTGGCCTGGGAACGGGCGCTGCGGCTCTACCAGGCGCACCACCGCACCGCCGACGCGGAACGTATCGAAGCGCAACTGGCCGATCTCGACGAATCCTGAGCCGAGCGTGTCGCGACCGACTGTTGCCAAGCCGGTTGTCGAGTACTGTTGCCCTCCGCCGTTGCCGTCCGATTGCGGTGTCGTTTCGGCCTTGTGCCAAGGCGTTCGGATGTGAAGCCGAGGAGCGCGCGCGACACGCCCGACACGGCCGGCAATGCGACTGGATCGATCACATTATCGATACCCAGCGGCTGACCAGGCCGGGCATCTATTGGCGAGTACAGACAAAAATTCACGCCACGCCTTGGCGAAGGCCAACAATCAACGGAGTCAGCTGACCCCCGATTCGACCCGTTCGAGTGAACGTTTCAGCAGCTCAGCCGGCTGATGACCGCTCGATCCAGCGGGTGGGACGGAACAGCTATGAGGTAGCGAAAAGGCCGAGGACGGACCATCATTGTCCGATCAGCGGACACCAGCGATCGTCGAGTGGGCCCAGAAAGGATAAAAGTCCTAGTTGAACCCGAGTAATACTTGATGGCCAACAGGTTCGCTGGTTTGGGCCGATCGCAGTAGCCGATCGCAGTAATCGCCACCACGAGGAGGCCATCATGGACACCATGCCGGAGCAGGCACAGAAGACTTCCGCTTGGCAGAGAACAGTCGTGAGCACCGGAACCCTGGCCGCGGATGTTGTCTCAGCGGAAATTCCGCACCCGCAGACCAGCTTCGAGATCTGGGGTAACTCGGCTCGCTGCGTGGACGACCAGGAGT
>CAJCJE010000711.1 GCA_903970565.1 Candidatus Melainabacteria bacterium
CCATCTCGAACCCCAACGGGGCGAGGGCGTCGAAGTGGGTACGCCATGCCGCGCCGAGCTCGGGATGGTTCATCACCTCGGCATGGTCGACCGAGCTGGGTTGCGATCCCTCGGCCACCAGTTCGGTGTGGACGAAGTGCGCGTAGAGCCGGATCAGCGGAATACCCCAGCGTGAGCTGAGCAGCCGCGCGGTGTGGGTGCAGATGTCGTCGTGCAGGATGATGTCCGGCCGGTCGTGCTCCAGCACCTCCATCGCCACCCGCAGCGGCGCGAATCCCTCGTCCATCAGGTCGACCAGCAGCCGCACGGCTTCGTCCACCGTTTCGGCGTGCCCGAAGGGTTCGGGGAAATCCGAGGAGTACGGGACGACGCGCGCGCCGTGGCCCACCGCGTCCTCCTCGTACTGCTCGGCGACGAAGTGGGTGACCCGGTGTCCCCTGCGGACCAGTTCCTCGATCACCGGCAGTACCGGTGTCACGTGGCCGAATCCGGGGAAGCTGATGAATGCGTAGTGCCGCGACACGTCTCCACCCTGACCCCTCCGGCCGAGGCGGCCAACGGCGAGCACGGTCGCTGTGGGTATTTCCCCAGACCTTGTCCCACTCGCCGGTCATAAACCGGGATTCTGCCTAGATTCGCTGCGCTAGTAATAAGGTGCGCCGAGTCGCCCGGCGGCCCGTGAGGAGGTCCTATGGAGCGTCACGCCACCACCGGTTTACTCCGCAGGCCGGACGTGACATTGCCACGTCGGCTCGCATTGTCGGCCTCGACCATCGACGGGGGAATCACCCCACGGGCCGAGGTGACGGACTGGATCACGCGCCGGAGTCTCGAACAGCGCCATGAGGTCGCGCGAATACCGTTTGTCGCGCTGCGTAACTGGTCCTTCCATCCCGCCAGCGGCGACCTGCGGCATGACAGCGGCCATTTCTTCCGGGTCGAGGGCCTTGAGGTCCACAGCGACTACGGACCGGTGCCGCACTGGTCGCAGCCGATCATCAACCAGCCGGAGATCGGCATCCTGGGCATCCTGGTCAAGGAGATCGGCGGCGTTCTGCACTGTTTGATGCAGGCGAAGTCCGAACCGGGCAACATCAACGGAGTTCAGATATCGCCGACGGTACAGGCCACCAAGAGTAATTACACCAGAGTGCACAAGGGTAAGCCGGTTCCCTATCTGGAGTATTTTCGCGACGCGCCGTCCGAGGACATGCTCGCCGACGTGTTGCAGTCCGAACAGGGCTCGTGGTTCTACCGCAAGCGCAACCGGAACATGATCGTAGAAGTGACCGGGGACGTCGAGCCGCGCGAGGACTTCTGCTGGCTGACCATCGGCCAACTCCAGCAGCTGCTCAGGGTCGACAACCTGGTCAACATGGACGCCCGCACGGTGCTGTCCTGTATGCCGGCCGGGGTCGAGGGCAATCCGCTGGACGCGGAAACCGACCTGGGCGCGGCAATCGCGCGCTCCGCGGAGACCTCGACCGCCAGCCTGCACACCTCGACCGCGGTGATGAGCTGGATCACCTCCCGCCAGGCTCAGCACGAGGTCAGCACTGCCACCATTCCGCTCAACGAGGTCAAGCAGTGGCAGCGCGGCGAGGACGAGATCTCCCATGATCTCGGCCTGTTCTTCAGCATCATCGCGGTGGAGATCAGTACGAACAGCCGCGAGGTGCAGACGTGGACCCAGCCGCTGGTGCGGCCCTACGGCACCGGAGTGGTCGCCCTCCTGGTCAAGCGCGTGGACGGCGTACTGCACGCGCTGGTCAACGCGCGGGTCGAGCCGGGCTATCTGGACGTGGTGGAACTGGCGCCCACGGTGCAGGCCACCCCGGAGAACTACACCTCGGCCCTGTCCGGCGACCGGCCGCCGTTCCTCGACCTGGTGCTGGCCAGCAGGCCGGAACAGGTGCTGTTCGACACGGTGATGTCCGAGGAGGGCGGTCGTTTCCACCACGCCTGTAGCCGCTACCAGATCATCGAGGTCGGGGCTGACTTCTCCGACGAGGGACTCGCCGACTTCCGCTGGCTGTCGCTGCATCAGCTCACCGACCTGCTGCGGCACAGTCACTACGTCAACGTGCAGGCCCGCAGCCTGATCGCCTGCCTGCGAGGGTTGCGATGACACAGCTGCGGTTGGGCCTGATCGGCTGCTCGAACATTGCCCGACGACGGACGCTGCCATCGCTGCCGGCGGCCGGAAACACCCAGCTGGTCGCGGTGTCCGCCAGATCGCTGGAGCGGGCCAAGCAGTTCGCCGCCGAGTTCGACGCGGTCGCGCTGACCTACGAGGAGATGCTGGCCAGTCCGGACGTGGACGCGGTCTACCTCTCCCTGCCCAACGGCCTGCACCACGAGTGGACCATGAAGGCGTTGCGGGCCGGCAAACACGTGCTGTGCGAGAAGCCGCTGACCACCAGCGCCGCCCAGGCCGAGGAACTGACCGACGCGGCGGAACAGCACCAGCTGGTGCTGCGCGAGAACTTCACGTTCCTGCACCATCCGCAGCACGAACGGGTGCGCGGGCTGGTGGCCGACGGGCGGCTCGGCGAGCTGCGGTCCTTTACCGCGGCGTTCGCGATCCCGCCCTTGCCGGACAACGACATCCGGTACGACCCGACGCTCGGCGGCGGCGCGCTGCTGGATGTCGGGGTGTATCCACTGCGCGCGGCCCAACTGCTGCTCGGCAACGACCTCTCGGTGGCCGGCGCGTCCCTGCGGTGGGACGAGCGCAGCGGGGTCGACGTCGCCGGGCAGGTACTGCTGGTCGCCGGCAACGGCGTGTTCGCCAACCTGGAGTTCGGTTTCCAGCACAGTTACCAGTCGCGCTACGCGCTCTGGGGCAGCGGCGCGCTGCTGTCGCTCGACCGTGCGTTCACCCCGCCCAACAACCGGCAGCCGGTGCTGCGGATCGACGAACAGGATCACACGGAGGAGATCTGGTTGCCTCCGGCCGACCAGTTCACGCTCTCGATCCGGTCCTTCGCCCAGGCGGCACTGTCCGGGGCGGGGACGGCCGTGGAAGCGGGCTGGCGGGACGCGGCGGTGGTCACGGCCCGACTGGTGGACGAGATCCTGCGCACCGCGCTGCGCGCCGCGGCCGGGGAAGGCGGTAAGAGCTGATGGAGGTTATCGGCAACGGGTTCATCGCCGGGCACGCCAGGGCCCACTTCGCCGAGCGGCACCCGTCCACCACGTTGATCGCCGCCGGGGTGTCCAGCGTGCTGATCACCGACGTGTCCGCGTTCGAACGCGAAGCGACCCTGGTCTACGACGTGATCCGCAAGTGCCGCGCCACCGGGCGCACCGTCGTCTTCCTGTCCACCGCCTCGGCCGGGATGTACGGCGCCAGCGACTCGCCCGGCACCGAGGACGGCGCGGTGTTCCCGCTGACTCCCTACGGCCGGCACAAGCTGGCGCTGGAGCGGGTCTGCGCGATCTCCGGGGTGCGCTGGCTGGTGCTGCGGATGACCCACATCGTCGGCGCCGGGCAGCAGCCGCACCAGCTCCTGCCCTCGCTGACCCGCCAGCTGCTCACCGGGTCGATCACCGTGCACGCGAACGCCTCCCGCGACCTGCTCGACGTGCGGGACATGCTGGGCATCCTGGACTCCCTGCTGGCCAACGACGTGCACAACGAGGTGGTCAACATCGCCTCGGGCCGGCCCGAGGACATCGAACGCATCGTCGACGGCCTGGAGGAACGGCTCGATGTCCACGCCGTGCGCAAGCGCGTCGAGATGCCGGCCAAGCAGGCGACGGTCGACATCGACAAGGTCCGTTCGCTGGTGCCCGGTCTGGAGACGTTCGGTTTCGGCCCGGACTATCTGCCCAAGCTGCTCGACCGACACATCGGCGAGCTGGCCGAGAAGGCCGCGCGTGCGCTGAACATCACGTCGGTACTCGGCCACTAGCGATCGATCGAAGGGGCACCATGAAAGGCATCATCCTCGCCGGCGGCAGTGGAACCCGCCTGCACCCGGTCACGCTGGCCGTGTCCAAACAGCTGGTACCGGTCTACAACAAGCCGATGATCTACTACCCGCTGTCGGTGCTGATGCTCGCCAACATCACCGACATCCTGATCATCACCACCCCGCTGGACCAGTCCCAGTTCCAGCGGCTGCTCGGCGACGGGTCCGACTTCGGGCTGAACATCGACTACGCGGTGCAGGCCGAACCGAACGGGCTGCCCGAGGCGTTCATCATCGGCGCGGAGCACATCGGCGCGGACAACTGCGCGCTGATCCTGGGCGACAACATCTTCCACGGCCCCGGTTTCTCCCAGCTGCTGCATCGCAGCACCGAGGATCTCAAGGGCTGCGTGCTGTTCGGCTACCCGGTCTCCGACCCGCACCGCCACGGTATCGGCGAGGTCGACCAGGACGGCAAACTGCTCTCCATCGAGGAGAAGCCGGCCAACCCGAAGTCGAACCGGGCCCTGACCGGTCTGTACTTCTACGACAACGACGTGGTGGAATTCGCGCGTAGCCTGACTCCCTCGGCTCGCGGAGAACTGGAGATCGCCGACCTGAACAACATCTACCTGGAGCGGGGCCGGGCCAGTCTGGTCGACCTCGGTCGGGGGTTCGCCTGGCTGGACACCGGTACGCACGAGTCGCTGCTGGATGCCAGCCAGTACGTGCAGACGCTGGAGGAACGGCAGGGCGTCCAGATCGCGTGTCTGGAGGAGATCGCCCTGCGGATGGGGTTCATCAGCGCCGAGCAGTGCTATGCCCTGGGCGAGCGCATCTGTAAGGCAGGATACGGTCAGTACGTCATGGAGATCGCGCGGTCGGCCGGAGGTCACTGAAATGCGGGTACTGGTCACCGGCGGCGCCGGTTTCATCGGGTCCAACTACGTGCGCAAGGTACTCGGCGGCGCCTACCCCGGTTTCGAACCGGACGAGCTCGTGGTGCTGGACAAGTTCACCTATGCCGGCAACCGGGCCAACCTGGCGCCGGTCGAACAGGATGCCCGGCTGCGGATCGCGGTCGGCGACATCTGCGACCCCGCCGTGGTCAAGCAGGAGATGCCCGGTACCGACGTGGTGGTGCACTTCGCCGCCGAGTCCCATGTGGACCGGTCGATCGCCGGTTCGGCCGAGTTCGTGATGACCAACGTGGTCGGCACCCAGACCCTGTTGCAGGCCGCGCTGGAGTGTGACGTGCCGAGGTTCGTGCACGTCTCCACCGACGAGGTGTACGGCTCGATCGACCACGGCTCCTGGCCCGAGGACCACCCGCTGGCGCCCAACTCGCCGTACGCGGCGTCCAAGGCCTCCTCCGACCTGCTGGCCAGGGCCTTCCACACCACGCACGGCCTGAACGTGTCCATCACCCGGTGTTCGAACAACTACGGTCCGTACCAGTACCCGGAAAAGGTCATCCCGCTGTTCGTGACCAACCTGATCGACGGGCTGAGCGTGCCGCTCTACGGTGACGGCGGCAACATCCGGGACTGGCTGCACGTCGACGACCACTGCCGGGGCATCCAGCTCGTGGTGGAGGGCGGCCGGGCCGGTGAGGTCTACAACATCGGTGGCGGCACCGAGCTGACCAACCGGGAGCTGACCGAGCGGCTGCTGAAGGCCACCGGCCGTAACGAGTCGGCCATCCGCCGGGTCACCGACCGCAAGGGCCACGACCGGCGCTACTCCGTGGACATCGCCAAGATCACGCGCGAACTCGGCTACCAGCCGCAGGTCGACATCGAGACCGGGCTGGCCGAGACCGTCGAGTGGTACCAGCGCAACCGCCGCTGGTGGGAACCGCTCAAGAACTGCTGAGCCGCCCCTGACCTCCGTCACTGCGTCTGCACCTGTGGCCAGATCTGCTGCCACGACTGTTTGCGCCCGGCGTAGAGGCTGATCAGGCCGGGCACGAGTTGCCGGGCCGAGCTGAACCGGGCCCGCAGCCGTGGCGCGTCCGATCCGACGAACAGCACGTAGTCGTCGTGGTCGGGGGGTGCCCCGAAGTAGTAGTAGCCGCGGTGCGTGCTGTAGGCGCGGGGAATTCCGGGGCCCCGGTCGAACAGGTCCACCCCGGCCGCGAACACATAGGAGTCGGCGACGATGGCGGTCCGCTGCTGGATCTCGGGCGGCAGCGAGTGGAAGGTCTGGGCGACCGCCTGCGCCAGCGGTTGGAGTTCGCTGTCGGACTGGACGTAGGCGTTGGCGGTCACCACCAGTGGGATGTTCGGCAGGTCGGCCGCGACCGACCGAGGATAGATCGGCAGACCGATCACCGTGCTCGCCACCGAGACGGCGACCGCGAGGCCGCCGGCCCACTTCCACCCCGCCGCCCAGCGCACCCGTTGCAGCGCGACGGCGCCGGCGGCCAGCGCAACGGCGTACAGGCAGAACAGGTAGTAGGAGCGGCCCGAGGACAGCGCGAAGGCCACTACCAGCATGATCGTGGCCACGGCCACGAACCGGTAGGGGGCCAGCGCCGAGGAGAACAGCAGCGCGCCAAGACCCAGCGCCAGCAGCGGCAGGCCGATCACCAGGCCGGCACCGCCGAAGCCGCCCCACAGGTACCCGCCGAGGCCGGGATACTCGGCCGCGACCACCTGCGACATCCGGGTGTACGGCCAGCCGTGGTCGGCCTGCCACAGCAGGGTCGGCACCGCGGTCACGACCACGAACGCAGCCCCCAGCCACAGGGGTCGGACCCGGACCAGGGCACGCGGGCCCAACAGCAGCGCGGAGACCAGCAGCGCCACCCACAACGCGGGTACCAGGAACTTCGTCTGCACCGAGAACGCGGTCACCACGCCGGCAGTGAACAGCAGCCAGTTGTTGGCCCGCCCGTCGTGCTGCTGGCGGGTCCAGCGCACCACCAACCACAGGATCAGCGTCCAGAAGAACGGGTCGATCGAGTAGGTCGCCAGCCAGTGCGCGACCCGGACCGCACCGGACATGGCATAGGCCGCGGCGGCGATGCCCTG
>CAJCJE010000712.1 GCA_903970565.1 Candidatus Melainabacteria bacterium
CGCCGATGCACAGCAGGCCGTCCACATGCCAGCGCGCCAGCCGGTTCAACCGGACGTCGAGGTGTTTGACCTGGTCCAGCTCCTGGATCTCGTCGGCCCGGTCGGCAAGATCCGGGTACAGCCGGACGAACCGCCGCCGGAAGGCCTCGATGCCCTCGGCGCGCAGCGTGTCGTCGAAGTTCTTGTGGTTGAAGTAGGCGCACTGGTAGTTGTCGCCCCGGTTGATGGCCAGTCCCATCTCGTTGCCGTTGGCCCGGACCGCCAGTCCGCTCGCCGGGTCGGTGGCGTGCCGACTGACCCGGAACCACCAGACGTCCAGGGGCACCGGATACTCGCGCGGGCGGAGCCCGGCCGCGCTACGCAGCAGCGACCAGCGGCCGTCCGCGGCCACGGTCAGGTCGGCGCGCAGCTCGCCGGTGCTGCCCTCGGCGGTCCGGTAGGTCACCCCGACCACCTTGCCGCTCTGCCGGATCGGCCCGGTGACCTCGGTGTTCATCCGCAGGGTGAACGTCGGCTCAGCCCTGGCGGCGTTGGCGAGCAGGTCGAGCAGATCCCACTGCGGCACCATCGCGATGTGCTGGTAGTGGCCGGGAAGTCGACTCAGGTCGGCCAGCACGAAGTTGCCGCCGTCGGGGGTCGGCAGGGTCATCCGGTCCACGGTGGCATGTGGCAGCCGGTCGAAGGCGCCGCCCAGGCCGAGATCGTCGAGCAGCCGCAGGGTCGATGCGTGCACGGTGTCGCCACGGAAGTCCCGGAGGAAGTCCGCGTGCTTCTCCAGCACGGTCACCTCGACGCCGGCTCTGGCCAGCAGCAGCCCCAGGATCATGCCCGCCGGTCCGCCACCGGCCACGACACAGGTGGTGTGGTCGGTCTGTTCGGTTCCCATCGGTCTGCCTCCACTTTTTCAACCATTGTTGAATAAACTCAGGATGGCCCTGGCACCTCGCCTGGTCAAGGGGGTGTACGCCTGATGGAGTACAGGGCTTGGTTGCGGTGGGTGTCCGGTCGACCGCCGACCGTCGACAGTTCGGAAGGCGGCTCGACGGAGGAAATGACCACTCTGCGTAGAGCAACTGCCGGCTGGAGCAACTACGGACGGCGAACGGTCGAGGGGTTGCACGATCGTCACCCTGAACCGTGTCAGCGGTCGGAAAGTTCACCATGATGGACGAATCGCAGCCAACGGATTCCCGCCTAGCCTCTCCAAGTGGCCTTCACCCCCGCGAATTTCCTGCCGATTCATGATCAGCGGAGCCCGCGGGAGGTGACAGGGGGTGTCCGAGCGGTCTGTCTCGACGTCGACGACACCCTGGTCGCACACACCGCCTCGGCCCGCGCCGCGCTGCACCTGCTGCTCGGTCATGACAATGCGTGGTCACTCTGGGCGCAGATCACCGACGAACAGGTCACCAGGGTCGTCGCCGGTGAGGTCGACTCCGACACCATGCGCTGGCAGCGCACCCAGGAGTTCTTCTCCTGCCTCGGGGAGTTCATCGACGCCGCCGAGGCGATCCGCCGGGAGGACATCCGGGTCAGGGCGATGCGTGCCGGCTGGGACCTGTTCGACGACACCCTGCCCTGCCTGGAATGGCTGCGCGCGGCCGGCGTGCGGATCGCCGTCGTCACCAACGCATCCGGTTCCTACCAGCGTGGCAAACTGGCCAACCTCGGCATGGCCGAGTTCATCGACGGCGTCATCATCGCCGGCGAACTCGGCGCGGCCAAACCTGATCCGGTGATCTTCCACACGGCCTGCGCCCTCCTCGGCGTCCATCCCGGCCAGGTCGCGCACATCGGCGACCGGCTCGACCTCGACGCCATCGGTGCCCGCGACGCCGGCCTGCGCGGCGTCTGGCTCAACCGAACCGAGCCCGTCCAGGGTGAACTGCCCCACGGCATATCGGTGATCTCCAGCCTCGCCGAGCTGCCTGAGCTGCTCGTCTGCGATCTCGACCTCGTGGTCAGCTGATCATCCGATCGGGGTCGCGGGGGGCCGATTTCCGGCCCGCGCCCTGCTTGGTCTACTATTCATCTCCAGCAGGAGATCACGAACGGCCAAGTCCGGTGCGTGATTACCAAGATCCTGTTGGGGTATGGTGTAATTGGCAACACGACTGGTTCTGGTCCAGTTATTCTAGGTTCGAGTCCTAGTACCCCAGCGAACACACAGATGAATAGTTTGACGTCATGATGTGTTCTTGGCCCCGTCGTCTAGCGGCCTAGGACGCCGCCCTCTCAAGGCGGTAGCGCGGGTTCAAATCCCGTCGGGGCTACAGAGGTGGGAGAGGTGTGCTCGCTGAAAAGCGCGAGCACACCTCTTTTGCTATGTCTTCTGGGGGCACGGCCCCCAGACCCCCGCGCCAGGGGGCGCAGCCCCTGGACCCCGTGGGTTGTGCGCCTTCGGGTTTGCGTTTTTGGCGCGGCTTTGGTGGGGGTCTGGTCTCGGGCGCTTCGGGCTTCGCCCTGGCGCCGTTGGGGTTTGCGCGGTTCGGTTCATGCGGGGGCGCTTCGGGCTTCGCCCTGGCGCGTTGGGGTTTTGGTGGTTCTGGTTGCGGCTTGGGGGGCTGGGTGCGGACT
>CAJCJE010000713.1 GCA_903970565.1 Candidatus Melainabacteria bacterium
TGGTCGTTCGGCACCCGGCGGTGCGCGGCCGTAGTACCTTTGCCTGCGATCTTCGCTCGCTCGGTCGAGGCCTCGGTCTTGGTGGCGAACCCGCCGCGCCGGACGCGACGCCGGGTCAGGCCGCTACCGGGGATCGGCGCCGCGTCGACCTGGAACCACCACGACCCGTGCCCGCGGTCCGCGAGCTTCGGACACTCGGTGCCCAGCTCGCGCCGCTTTGGTTTCCCCCGCGCGTTCAGGACCGGCTCACCGTTCTCGTCGCGCGCGACCTCGGTGCAGCCGCACCGCTTGAACACGCCCTTGTCAGCCATCGGCTTGCACCCCGCTACTCGTTCCAGGCACGACCTGTTCCGGGTGGTCCAACAGCCTCAGCTCACTCAGTCGCCCAAGCAGTTCCGGCGATACCACCGGCGATACCACGCCTGCCTCGATCATTGTGTTGAGCGCTCCCGCGATCTGTCGGAGAGAGGCGTCCACTGCGGCACGCGCCTGGGTGAGGGCTTCTCGCTCGGCGTCGCCGGTACCGGTTTCAGTCAAGCGTCGCTCGGCCATCGCTACCGCTGTCTCGGCGTCTCGTAGGGCACTTGCAGCCTGGTCAAACCGTTCGTACAGGTCGATTGGAATCCGCGCCCGGTGCCAGACCTGAATCTGGCCAGGTTCCGACGGGATGGAACCCGGCAGGACTGCCATGCCCTCCGGTCGAGGCAACTCCCCGAAGATCCAGCGCATCGCCAACAGTGGCTGAGTAACCAGGTTCGGGGTCACCTGGAATTCCTGCTCATCACCAACCGGGACAAACAGCGTGATCGGTGGAACGCCGAGCACATAGGCCAAGACCAGCACCTCATCGATGCTGACGATCCCGCGCTTGCCGCGCTCCAGGTTGGCGATGATCTCACGGTTCCACTTCTCCAGGCCGGCCTGTTGGCAACGCTCTGCCAGCTCCCGCGCGCTCCAGCCGCGCCACTGGCGGTACTGGCGCACGCGGTTCGCTACGACCTGGACTGGTCCGAGTGGTGGTGTTTGCGTCACAGGAACACACATTACGGCCCTGGTTGACAAGAGGCAACCTATGAGCGCAAACTCCAGATTGAACCTCAGGAACTCAAGCTAGGTTCTTGAGACACAATATGCGACTGGAGATACGGCATGGGTAAGCGCGTGTGGACGGAGAAGGAGATTCGCGCGCAGGGCGTTCGGATGGAAGGGCTCGACGCCATGCAGGCGGCCTTCGGGGTCAGTCGAACCAGGGCATACGAACTGCTCCGTTCGACTGAAGACGGCGAAGACCTGGGTTTCCGTGTCCTGCGTATCGGCAGGAAGTACGTGGTTCCGACCGCCGATGTGCTGGCGTTCCTCGGCATCGGGGAGGTGGCCCGTGCATCCACCTGACAGCGAAAACGGGGTCCGGGTCGATATTCCGGAACCCCGTCAACCCTTGAATGATCAGGTAGCCGCCACGCTCACCTCCCCGAATAGTAGCCCATCCGACCGTCAAGGTCATGGGGTTGACGGCTTTGACGTCGGGGGGTGGCGACGTTGTCTCACACCGCGCCGCCGGCTCAAGAGGCAGCCGTGGACCGGCGGACCGCAGATGTCGGTCGAGTCGGCGATGTCGGCCTGGCGACATCTTCAAGCCGCAGGGCTCATGTCCGAACTGGTCGCGGAGACCCTGCTTGAGCACGTTGTGAAAGAGGACGCGTGACCGACGTGCTCAACGGTGTCCAGCTGGCCGTCGAGGACAGCCACGATGAACGGCAGGTGCTGGCCGGGTTGCTCGCCAACCCGGCCAAGGTCGTTGACGTTGGTGCAGTCCTGACGCCTGACCTGTTCGGGCGCGAGCGCTACGGGCAACTGTTTGCGCTGATCACGCGTCTCGCCGGCACCGTCCCCGATGACGCCCTCGGCTACGCGGTCATCAAGGCTGATCAGCGGTTCCATGCTGACGTGCTCGACCTCGTTTCCGGGGCGCCCCTGGATGTCGGCTACCACGCGGCAGTCGTCGCGGAGCGCGCCCGCATGCGGCAGCTCGCCACTGCGGCCGAGCAGTTGCAACGCATCGCGAACAGCGGCGCGGCCGGTCCCGACGAGGTCGACCTCGTCGTCGAGCGGGCACAGGCCGCGATCGACGACATCCGCCGACAAGGCGCACGCGCACGCGCCCTCGACCCATACCCGGAACTTGACTGGTCGCAGGTGTGGGCCGGCGTGGGCGACGAACCGGACTGGCTGATCGAGCCGCTGCTTGAGCGCGGCCGGCTGTACGCCCTGTGGTCGATCGCCGGCGTCGGCAAGAGCCTGCTGACCCTGGAGATCGCCGCCGCGCTGGCCACGGGCCGCCCAGTGCTCGGCAACACCGGTCGTGACCCGATCCACGTCCTGTACGTCGACATGGAGAACTCGCCCAGCGACCTCGTCGAGCGGCTCTCCGCCTTCGGATACCGGCCCGAACAGCTCGGCCACCTGCATTACCTGTCGTTCCCGTCGCTGCCCGCCCTCGACTCGCCAGCCGGCGGTGCGGGCCTGCTCGCCGCCGCAGAGCGGCATCTCGCCGAGGTCGTCGTCATCGACACCGTCTCGCGGATCATCGCCGGCAAGGAAAACGACTCCGACACCTTCCATCAGCTCTACCGGTGCGCACTCGCCCCGCTGAAAGCCCGTGGCATCACCACCATCCGACTCGACCACGCCGGCAAGGACACCGAGCGCGGCCAGCGTGGGTCCTCGGCGAAGGACTCCGATGTGGACGTCGTCTGGCAGCTCTCGCAGCTGACCGCCGTCGCCTACCGGCTCACGCGCGGCAAGAGCCGCAACAACCACCATCCCGAGTCCATTGACCTGCAACGCCGGTTCTCGCCGCTACGGCACGAGATCACACGCGAAACCGGACTAGACCCAGCCGTCGCCGAACTGGTCGAGCACCTCGACCGGCTGGATATCCCGGTCGACCTCAGTCGGCCAAAGACCAAGGAATTGCTCACCGCGAACGGCATCAAGGGCAGCAACCAGAACCTCCAGTCGGCGATCAATTACAGGCGCAAAACCTGTCCCGGACAGGCCGAAGGGGAACGATCATGAAGCGCCCTGTCCCCAAGATCAGGACAGAACCCCAATCTGCGCAGGTCAACCCTGTCCTGGACAACCCCCGGACAACTGGACAACCCCCATTGGCTGACCCTGTCCCCAATCTCCCCCCACGGGAGTGGGGACAGGGCGGCCAGGGGCGCCTCGCGGACCTCATTGAGGAGCGCCGGCAGGCAGCCGCCGAGCGGAAGCGGGAGCGGGAAGAACTCGCCGTCGCACGACAGCACGGACTCGAAGCCCGCAAGCGCGCCAAGCTCCGCCACCTTCAAGGCAGGAAGGACCCTGAATGAACCAGCGAGAAGCCCGTCGACCTCATGGAAGCTTCGCGCGCGTCATGGACCCCATGGCAGGCCGGTCGTGGCACAGCACGAACCGTGCGATTGAGCATCCGATGGTGGCGTCAAGGCAGCAGTTCAAGCCCGGTGCGGTTCCCGTTCGGTGCCGGTTGACGCCGGACGGTGTGGCATGACGCCGGACGAGGTCGAGGCTGACGCCCGACGCACCATCAAGCTCGCCGACGACAGCATCCGTGCGTTCCGGGCTGTGCTGCCTTACGTACGCGGCCGGCAGCGGGCGATCCTGACCAAGGGCCTCGGCGATGCGCAGGCCGCCCGCAAGGCGGCATTGAGGCGCCTGACCCTGCTCGGCCGAGGTGGTCAGTCGTGATCATCGCGGATCGGGGGAGCTGGAACGCCGAGGCTATGACTGCCGCGGCCGAGTTGCTGACGGCCTCCGTCCACGGTGTCGATGTCGACGTACAGGAGATCGTGGCTGGTATCGACGCGACCGAGTTGGCAGTGTGCCTGGCGTTCGTCGGCGGCCAAGCATTCATCTCGTTGCCAGGCGGTGCATCGGTGCTGGCATCACTGGCGGCAGTCATTGCCGGCGCGGTGGCCGAAGCCGAAGGCGGTGCGCCGTGATCGTGATTCCGCTCCACAGCGAGCTACTCACCGAGTTGATAGCGATGTCGCCCTGCCAGGATTGCGATTCCGGGCTGGCGTTGGCCGCCGACAGGGTCGACCAGAATGGCGTGGTCGTGCCGTCTGGTGTCGTCGTGACCCATTCCAGCGACTCATGCCCTGCGCTCGGCGCGATCCCGCTCGGCGTCACGTACTTCGTGTTCCCGGACGGCCAGCGATGATCACGCCGTCGGGAGATGTGGTGTTCTCGCCGAGGGATGCCGCGTTCTTGTTGCGGTATGCGCGGGCGGGCATGGTCGAACTGGATCGCCGCAACGGCGGGGCACCACGCGAGGCGGTGCGCTTGGTGGGGGAGCTGGAGCAAGCCGCGCAGGTTCCGCATCGTCTGCCCACTTCAGACAGTGGTTCCGGAACTCAACCGGTTCCGCGCTTGGGAAATCCGGCATCGTCGGCGGCGACCGAACAACAATGGTTGTCGATCGCAGAGGCCGCGGAACTGGCCGGATGCTCTACCAGCTACATGAGGCGCTTGTGTCGCAAAGGGAACGTTGTCGCGAGACGTTCCGCGGTAAAGGGCGCGTGGCAGGTGGACGTGATGGTGTTCCTGGCGCGATTGGACAGCCCCTGACCCAGAGGGGCGCTCACGATGCGCGAACACCGCGGAGTGGCTATCCCTCCGCACCTCCAAGCGCACGCCGACCGCGTGCCTGACGACATCCTCAATGCCCTGGCGCCGGTCGACCTGGTCGCCCGTTGTCTGGCCGCCGATGAGTACACGGCGAAAGCCGAGGACGCGAACCGCCGCCGGGATCACACCCTGGCGACCGGGTATCGCGGGCTCGCCGAGGAAACCCTGTCCGCGCCAGTGGACACCGTCGACAACCGCGCCGAGGTCGCCGAACTGCTGGTCAAGGCCGATCAGGCCGGCGGTGAGGTAGCCCGCGGCTATCGCCAGCGCGCCGAGGAACTCCGCAGCGCATTGCGCCCCGATGACCGGTTCGTTTCAACCGCCAAGCGGTTGATCGGCTACAACGTCGCCGGATCAACCCGCATGATCTTGAAGAGGTCCACATGATCGCCATGCCCAACATCGCCGACACTGAGCTGGCCAAGCTCAAGGACGCGCGCACTGCCCTCGTCGGCCGCCGAGACGGCGTTGAGGTCGAACTGCGGCAGATGCGCGAGTCGTGGGCGGAACGCGCCGCACTCGGCGACGTCGACGACCAACTGACCGCCCGGATCACCGCCCACCAGGGCAACCTCGACGCACTCGTCCGTGCCTTGCAGCTCAACGAGGAGCGGCGCCTGGCGGTCGTCGCCGAGCAGGACGCGGCGACCGCGGCCGAGCAACTGGCCGCCGACCGTGCCCAGTACCTCGCCGACGTGGCAGCGTTCGCCGCACGGATGCCCGCCGAGCTGCTCATCCAGCGGCTGTTGGATGTCGCGCACGCCGCGCTTCGCTCAACCGTCGCGGAGATCCGCAGCCTGCACGCCGAGCAGGAACGGCTCACCACTGAATGGCATCGCCACGCCGGCGCACAGGCACCGGCTCGCAAGGGCGACGTGTCATTCGGGCCGGGCGTGCTGGATCGCG
>CAJCJE010000714.1 GCA_903970565.1 Candidatus Melainabacteria bacterium
CGTTCTCGACCGCCACTGTCCACAATCGATCGGTGCGCCGGTGGTACACCGCCAGCTGATCCGGTTCGGTGATGCGCGGTTCCTCGGCTGCGGTCTCGACCAGGACGACGTCGTCGACGATCCAGTAGCAGACCGGGCACAGCCATGATCGCCACGCCGCGCATCACCGAAGTCCTCCCCGCTTATCGGCTTCGACGAGGTGGCCGTTCGGTACACCCGCGCCCGAACCTGGCAGTCCTGCGCCGGGGAGTTGGCCGAGGGCCTCCCGGAGGTCCAGCCCCGATGGGACTGAATGGTTTCTGGCCTGCCGCGCCGGTCGGCAGGACCGCGGATCGGCGACACTTGGTTATCCTGAGCCGGTGACCGGGACCGAGGCGGCTGGGGACCGTGCGCGGTCGGCGGGTAGGCGGTCGGAGGCCGGGCCGACGCGGCGCGGTGTGCGGCCGGGCCGGGGTGACCGCAGTCGGCAGCGCATTCTGGACGCCGCTGAGGCGATGTTCGCCGAGTTCGGTTTCCATACCGCCTCCATTGTCAAGATCACCGAGGCGGCCGGGCTCGCGCAGGGCACGTTCTATCTCTACTTCGCGTCGAAACAGGCGGTGTTCGAGCAGGTGCTGCTCGATCTCAACCACCGGGTTCGGCAGGCGATGGCCGAGGGGGCGCGCGGCGCGCGCAGCCGGGCCGAGGCCGAGCGCGGCGGATTTCTCGGCTTCTTTCGTTTCACCGCCGAACATCCCGCGCTGTACCGGGTGATCCGGCAGGCCGAGTTCGTCGCGCCCGCGTTGCTGGAGAAGCACTATTCGACCATCGCGACCGGCTACGTCGAAGGCCTGCGTGCCGCGATGGCGGCCGGTGAGATCGCGCCGGCAGACCCGGAAGTCGTTGCCTGGGCGCTGATGGCGGTCGGCGAGATGATCGGGATGCGCTGGGTGCTCTGGCCACACGCCGGCCAGATTCCGCCGGAGATCTTCGAGGAGACGATGGCCTTGGTCAACCGCGCCCTGGGCACGCCGAAACCGTAGCCGCCGCAGCGCTACGCCGTCGAGCGGAGGACGAGTTCTCGGTGATCGAGGGGGTAGGTGGTCAGGCCGCGACGCCGGTCGGCTTGCGGTAGGCGTGCGGATCGGTGCGATGCGAGGTCAGGGTCAGCGACTTGCCGTTGGTCTCCGGAGCCCAGTAGTACGAGGTGATCCCACCGATCAGCGAGACGACCCCCATGATGATCAACACGGCCGGAGTGCCCCAGGCGGCCTGCACGGTCGGCAGCAGGAAAGTGCCGACGGCGGCCGCCGCTCGACTGGCCGCCGTCGACACGCCCACCCCGGAGGCGCGCACCGAACTCGGGAACACTTCTTCGGGGTAGATTCCGGGCAGGATCGACATGATCCCGTAGGAGAACAGGTAACCGAAGAACGCGATGGCGCCGATCGCGGTCGGCAGATGGCTGTGGGCGGCGGCGATCAGCAGGAAGGCGCCGCAGCCGAACATCGGCGGGATGAGGATCTTGCGCCGGCCGACCTTGTCCACGATGTACCAGCCGATGGTGGCGCCGACCAGCGCGATCACGGTGCCGAGCAGCGCACCGAGCAGTGCGCTGCTGCCAAGACCGAGCGAGCGCAGGATGTCGGGCTGGAAGAAGGTCAGCGCGAAGTACGGCATCACGATCGCGCTCCAGAATGTGCAGGCGAAGATCGTGCGGCGCAGGTAGTCGGGGGAGAACAGCAGCCCCCAGTGCGTGTCGGTCTCCTCCTCGTCGATCAGGTCACCGGGGTCCTCGGCGGCCATGTCCTCCCGCATGATGGCCAGGGCTTCCTCCCGGCGCCCCTTGGAGATCAGCCAGCGCGGCGACTCCGGCAGGCCGTGTCGCATGAACAGGCAGATGATCGCCGGCACGGCGCTGGCGACCAGGATGATCCGCCACCAGCCCGGTTCGTAGCTGTTGATCAGGTAGCCGATCAGGTACGCCACCACGTAGCCGACGTTCCAGCTGATCTCCAGCAGGCCAAGGAAGTTGCCCCGCTTCCTGGCCTGCGCGAACTCGCCGAGCAGTGGGGAGCCGATGGAGTAGTCGGCGCCGACCGCGAGACCCATCACCAGGCCGAGCGCGAAGATCTGCCAGGAGGCCTGGACGAACAACAGCAGCACCGAGCAGGCGAGGAACACCGACAGGTCGATGGTGAACATCGGCCGTCGCCCGATCCTGTCGGTGACATATCCCAGCGCGAGGCCGCCGAAGAAGGTGCCGATCAGCACGGATGCCGAGATCAGCGACTCCCACAGCGGGCTGACGTGTAGTGCGTCGTGAGCGCGACCGGCCAGCGCGGCGGCGAAGGTGGCGAAGACGAATCCGTCGATGAACATGCCGCCACCGGTGGCCGCGGTCATCCGACGGAGGAAGGCCCGCGCCTTCGGCGGCAGTTCGCCCTCGACCGATCCGCCGCCCGAGGCGGTCGAGGTGGTTGACGTCGGATCGGCGGAACTCCTCGGTCCGGAATTTGGCACATCGGAACCGGATGCCACCAGGTCCTCCCCTCGCCTTCGTCGACCGGCGCGGCTTCGCCCCAGGGGGGCCGAACCCGTGGCCGGCCGCGTTCGGCCAACCCGATGATGACCGAGGTACCCAGCGAACGTAACCCGTATATATCGGACACGCTGTCTTCTTCGCGCCAGGACCCCGGCCCTCGATCGTCACGGTCGGGTCAACTGAATCGGTCAACTGGGCCTGGTCAACTGGGCCGGATCAACTGATGACGAGTCCGCTCGGCGCGGAGTCGGCCGGCAGCGCGACCGGCGAACCGGGCAGTTCGGTGAGGTCACCGCCGCGCACGGCGAAACTGCTCAGCACATGGCCGCTGCCGCCGGTGACGCTGCCGTTGTCGGCCACGTACACCAGTCCCCGCGGGGAGATTGCGATACTCACCGGTCGCACGCCACCGGAGGAGACCGGTTCGCAGGCGGGCACCGGAACCCCGCGCCCGGTCACCCTCGGCACGGAGATCTGGTTGCTACCGGCGTCGACCGCGAGCAGGAACGGCCGTCCGGGCTGGCCTGGAGCGCGCCGTGCCGAAGTCGGCCAAGCTGGTCGCGCCACGGATCAGTATCCAGTTTCGCCCGCGTGACGTGCGCTGAACGCTCGTGTTCGCCCGTTGCCAGCTGGCATGACAGGTCCCTCGGCTGCACCGGGCTGTGGACGGTTAATAACTGGTGGACCCGTGATGAGCCCTGAGCGTTGACAGGTCGGCGACTCGACAGTAATTTTCGGCACATGCCGAGTATGTGACAGTGGCCATATTTAAGACCATATTCACATATATGAACATGGCGCGGTCTCCGGTGAAAGGAGGACACGGGCCCTGCCCAACCGCGCCGCGCAACAGGGCCAGGTGCGTTGCCGTGTGTTGCGACGACACCATCCCACGCGGTATCCGGCCCTTGTCGTCTCCCCCTGTTTTGCGTCGAACCGTGCCCGAACGCGCCCGGAAACCTTGCCTGGGCGCGTTTTCCGGCTCACCACCAACCAGTTCAGGAGGATGTGCAATGGAGCACCAGCAAATCCGAGCTCGAGTACTGGGTATCGGACTGGGCGCCCTGGCGCTCGCCGCGCTGTCGGTACCCGCGATCGGCGTCGGCTCGGCGGACGCCGCCTTGGCGCCCGCGCTCAATTCCGGCGTCGCGCCGGGTGGCAATTTCGATCTGTCCCGGTGGGAACTGCAACTGCCGACCGGCTCGGCC
>CAJCJE010000715.1 GCA_903970565.1 Candidatus Melainabacteria bacterium
GGGACTCCACGCCCATCTCCACCCGGATCCCCATCAAGCAGGCCACGCTCCCGATCTTGGTGAGATCACCTCAGTGTGCCTGATGGAGCACGGTTAATGAATATGATTATTAAAATGACGGGGTCCGGCTCGACTGGTTACGCAGGTCGGACGGGCGCAGGCCGTAGGTGGCGCGAAAGATTCGGGTGAAGTGCGGCATGTCGCGCAGTCCCCACCGGGCCGCGATCTGGGTGATGCTCTGGGTCGCGAGTCGGTCGGAGGTCAGGTCCCGATGGACCGCGGCCAGCCGCATCGTCCTGATCAACTGTGCGACGGACTGCTGTTCAGTGCTGAACAACCGGTGCAGCGTGCGGCTGGACATGTGGTGCGCCGCGGCCACCGACTCGTGGCCGAGACCGGGATCGGCCAGGTGTGCCCTGATGAAGGAGACCACCTGCCAACGGACCGGATCGGGCTCGTTGGCCAGTGTGTCGGGTCCGCTCAGTGCCGCCGCGACCAGATCGACCGCGGCTCGTCCGAGGTGCTCGGCCGCGCCCGACGCGACCCCGCTGCGCTGTTGCACCGTGGTGGACACGAACTCGCTCAACACCGCGCCCGGTCCCTGTCCGGCCGGCACCGCGCGGCTCATCAGCGATCGCAGTAGCCGATCCGGGATCGACAACGCGGTACGCGGAAACGCCAGCACGTCCGAACACCAGTTGGTGCCCTCCAGTCGTATCGCGTACGGCTGTTCGATGTCGTAGATGGCCAGCCAGCCCGGCCCTACCGAGATATCCCGATCACCCTGGCGCACCGTGGCCAGGCCGCGGCGCTGGATGCACACCTTGAGCAGATCCGTCGGCCGCTGCCGGGTCTGTCGTCCGGTGCGGCGCAGCGTCTGCGAGTCGCCGGTGACCTGGAAGGCCGCGACCTCGCCGAGGTTGACCGAGGCGAGGGCGCCCTGGGCGTTGGCCTGGTCCTCGACACTCGGCGTATCCGGCGTCAGCCCGTTGAACGCGCTGGACAGCGTCGTACGCCACTGCTCATGGCTCGCCTCGATGCGCGCCGTGGACATCCGCCGTCCTCCTCACGGAGCGCCGACCGGCCGGAAGTGGCGGCTGTCGACAACTCTGCTGGCAGAAACAGACAACACCAATGTCTCGACACTTGCAATACTTGTCGCATTACGTTGCGTCAGTTCGTCAGAGTGGACTGGCTGATTGGTGGAGAAGGGATCAACAACATGACGTTGCTGGACGGTGCCGACTGGGATTCGAAGATCTTCAGCAGTGGCTGGGTACCGGCGAGGGGCGGCACGCTCACCTCTACCGAGCCGGCTACCGGAGCCACTCTCGCGACGGTCGGTTCCGCCAACGGCGCCGACGTGGCCGCGGCGGCGGCGAGTGCCCGCGCCGCGCAGCCGGACTGGGCCGCGCGGACCGGCCCGGAGCGCGCCGCTGTGTTGCGCAAGGCCGCCCGCCTCCTGGAGGACAACCACGAGGAGTTCGAGAACTGGTTGGTCCGGGAGGGCGGCTCGATCCCCGGCAAGGCGGCTTTCGAGGTGCAACTCGTGCTGGGGGAGTTGTGGGAGGCGGCCGCACTGCCCACTCAGCCGTGGGGTGCGTTGCTGCCGGCCAGCGAGCCCGGCCGCCAGTCCATCGCCCGCCGGCTGCCGTTGGGCGTCGTCGGCGTGATCAGCCCCTGGAACTTCCCCCAGATCCTCTCCGTCCGTGCGGTCGCGCCGGCGCTGGCACTCGGCAACGCCGTTGTGCTCAAACCGGATGCGCAGACCGCGGTCTCCGGTGGGGTACTGATCGCCCGGTTGTTCGCCGAGGCCGGCATCCCCGACGGTGTCCTGCACGTGCTGCCCGGCGGTGCCGAAGCAGGTGGGGCGCTGTGCGAGGACCCGAACGTCGCGATGATCTCCTTCACCGGTTCCACCGCCGTCGGCCGTAAGGTCGGCGAGGCGGCCGGTCGGACGCTGAAGCGGATTTCCCTGGAACTGGGCGGAAACAACGCGCTGATCATCCTCGATGACGCCGACCTCGACGTGGCCAGTTCGGCCGGTGCGTGGGGCACGTTCCTGCACCAGGGGCAGGTCTGTATGACCGCCGGTCGGCACATCGTGCTCGAATCGGTAGCCGAGCAGTATCTCGACCGTCTCGCCAAGCGCGCCGCCAACCTTCCGGTCGGTGACCCGAACACCGAACAGGTCGCGCTCGGCCCGCTGATCAACGCGCGGCAGGTCGCCAACGTCGACCGGATCGTCAGCGACTCGGTCAAGGCCGGCGCGGAGGTTCGGGCCGGCGGCACCTTCGACCGGCTGTACTACGCGCCGACCGTGCTCGCCGGGGTCACCCGTGACATGCCGGCGTTCCGGGAGGAGATCTTCGGCCCGGTCGCGCCGGTGACGGTGGTGCGCGACGACGAGGAGGCGGTGCGCGTGGCCAACGACACCGAATACGGTTTGGTCGCCGCGATCCAGACCGGCTCCCTCGATCGGGGTCGCGCCATCGCTGATCGGCTGCGGACCGGCATCGTGCACGTCAACGACCAGACCCTGAACAACGACGCATATGCCCCGTTCGGTGGCACCGGCGCGTCCGGAAACGGCGCGCGGTTCGGTACGCAGAGCAGCTGGGATGAGTTCACCCAGTGGCAGTGGGTCACCCAACGCGAACAGGCCCACGGCTTCCCGTTCTGATCGCCGCCGCCGCGCTGGGGTTCCGAGCCTGGTGGTTTCGACTTTTCGGCTTTGCTCGACGCGGGTCTGGTCACCGTGGCTTGCGCCCTCATCGGGAAATCGGCTTCCCGATGAGGGCGTTAGCGTAGCCCTGAGGAAAAGGCAAACGCTCATCCACAGTCACGCAGTTTATCCACAGTCGCCGAACTCGCGCCCGGAAT
>CAJCJE010000716.1 GCA_903970565.1 Candidatus Melainabacteria bacterium
CGGGGCCAGGGGTCCTGACCGCCTTCGCCCGCCTGTCCCGAAAGAACCAGCCGCCCAGGATGCCGCCGACGAAGCCGGCGATGTGTCCCTGCCAGCTGATGCCGTCCGTCGGCACGAACGCGGTGAACTGGTAGGCGAAGCACAGCGCCATCACCAGCCCGATGGCGATGTCGATGCGGTGCCGGTCGAACAGCCCCCGGACGATGATGTACCCGAAGTAGCCGAACACCACGCCACTCGCGCCGACGGTGTCGACGCCACCGCTGGTGAACAGCCAGGCGCCGATCCCGCTGACGATGATGATCAGCACGGACACCAGCACGAACCTGCGCACCCCGCGATAGGCCGCCAGGAACCCGAAGATGAACAGCGGCCCCGAGTTCGCCTCGATGTGCGCCCAGCTCAGGTGCAGGAACGGCGCGGTGAAGATGTCCGGCAGGGAGCCGACGTCATGGGCGATGAGGCCGTAGTCACGGTCGAGCCCGTAGTTGCCGATCGCGTTGAAGATCTGGATGATCCACAGCACGGCGAGCACCCCGAACATCACCCAGAACGCCTTGCGGGCCTCGGCGATCATCGCCTCCGCGTCGCGACTGCCGGGGGTGGGGATACCTCCGCTGCTGACACTCACCGTGATCTCCTCGGCCGTTGACTGCCCACTGACCCGCAGAATAGCCCTCCGACATCGCGATCCGATGTCGAGCGGGCCGGCCCGAGGGGCGGGTCGATCGGTCCGCTGAACCCAGGTTGCCGGGACAGGCTGAGGGGATGCCGTGCGTCGAGCCAGAAAACACCCATGAGATCGCCGCGTTGGCCGAGCGGTCCCCTCGCGTGGTCCTCAGCCGGCCGGAGCGCCGTCCACGAAACCGATCGTCACCGGTGCCCGCCTGGCCAGTCCGGCCACGTCGGCGGGCACCACGTCGTCCAGGAACTCGTACTGGCCGCGCAGCTCACCCGCCCGCTGGTTGCTCCGAACTCCTTGCCACCACTGGGAAATCTCCGCCCAGCCCGGCGCGGCCAGCGCGCCGCCGAAGTGCGCGACGGACAGGGCCGCGGTGAGATTGGCGAAGCGCAACCGGTCCGCCAGCGACCAACCGGCCAGCGTCGCCACGATCAGTCCGGCGCCGAACACGTCGCCGGCGCCGGTCGCGTCCAGCGCGTTGGTGAGCAGACCGGGCACGTCCGCGACCTCGCCGGTGCTGCCGTCCACCGCGAGCGCGCCGTGCCCGCCCCTGGTGATCACCGCGACCGGGACCAGATCGGCCAACTGGGACAGTGCGGTGCGCACGTCGTCGGTCCTGGTGTAGTGCATGGCCTCGGTCTCGTTGGGCGTGAACGCATGGCAGAACTCCAACTGTTCGAGCACGTCCCGCCGCCACGCCTCGGACGGGTCCCAACCGACGTCGGCGAACACCAGACTGTCCGCGGCGTGCGCGTCGGCCAGCCAGTTCTGTCGCTGCGAGTCGAGACTGACCACGGCCGCGCGGCAGGTCGGCGGCCGGCCGATCAACTCGTCCGGGGTCACCGGCGGCCGGTGGCCGTGGGTGACCATCGCCCGGTCCTGCTGGTAGGCCATGGACACGGTGACGGGGGAGTGCCAGCCGGGAAAACGCCGCGACCGGGACAGGTCGACGCCCTCCTGCTCGGCGAGCACCTCCCAGCAGTACTCGCCGTACACGTCCGGACCGAACGCGGCGGCCAGCGAGGTGCGCAGGCCCAGCCGCCGCAACGGAACCGCGAAGTTGGCGATGCCGCCCGGCCCCGAACCCATGCCCTCGGTCCACACCTCGGTGCCGGGCGAGGGCGGCTGGTTGAAACCGGTGAACACGATGTCGAAGAACAGCAGGCCGGAGACGAACACGTCGACCTCGACCTCGACGGCGGCCGGGCACGCCGGCGCGGCCGAGGGGGGCCGCTGCACCGCGCTGTCGATCTTCGTCACGTGCCGTCTCCTCGTGCTCCGCCGCTGGCCCGTCGCGCCAGATCGTCCGACACCGCCATCTGGTTTGGCAATAGATGACCACCTGGCGTGGGTATGCTCCAGCACGAATCGCGCAGGTTGTCCGGTCGGCATCGCGCGGGACGAGACGATGTCGGAGACGGCGGGGCGGAGGCGGGTGCACAGGTGAAACTGGCCATTCTCGGCGGCGGTGGGTTCCGGGTTCCGTTGGTGTACCGGGCTTTGCTCGATCAACGCGGTCGGAGTCGGATCACCGAGCTGTACCTGCACGACGTCGACGCGACCCGGCTGGGCGTCATCGCCAGGGTGCTCGCCGACCAGGTGGATCTCCTCGGGGCGCACGCCGGCCCGGTCGACCCGCCGAAGGTCACCGTCACCACCGACCTCGACGAGGCCGTTCTCGGCGCCGACTTCATCTTCTCCGCGATCCGGGTCGGCGGCCTCGCCGGCCGCACCATCGACGAGCGGGTCGCGCTGCGCGAGGGCATCCTCGGCCAGGAAACCGTGGGGGCCGGCGGGATCTCCTACGGCCTGCGCACCGTGCCGGTCGCGCTCGAGTTGGCCCGCCGGGTCGCCCGGCTCGCCCCACGGAGCTGGCTGATCAACTTCACCAATCCGGCCGGACTGGTGACCGAGGCGATGTCGGCGTATCTCGGTGACCGAGTGATCGGCATCTGCGACTCACCGGTCGGCCTCGGCCGCCGGGTGGCCGGCTCGCTGGGGGTTGATCCGCGGACCGCCCGACTGGACTACGTCGGACTCAACCACCTCGGCTGGCTGCGCCGGGTCCTGGTCGACGGCCAGGACCAGCTGCCCCGGCTCCTGGCCGACCCGATGGCACACGCCTCGTTCGAGGAGAGCCGACTGTTCGGGCCGGACTGGCTGCGCACCCTCGGTTCGGTGCCCAACGAATACCTGTACTACTACTACTTCACCCGGGAGACCATCGCCGCCGCGACCGGCGCGGCGCAGACTCGTGGCGAGTTCCTGCTCGACCAGCAGAGCCGGTTCTACCAGCAGGTCGCCGAGGGCGGGGCGGACGCGCTGGCCGCCTGGGACCGAACCCGGTTGGAACGCGAGGCCACCTATCTCGCCGAGGGCCGCACCGCCGCCGGGGCCGGCGACCGGGACAGCGTCGACCTCGACGGCGGCGGGTACGAACAGCTCGCGCTGGCACTGATGCACGCCATCGCGACCGACGAACCGACCACGCTGATCCTCAACGTGCGCAACAAGGGCATTCTGTCCGGATTGGACGAAGCGGCGGTCATCGAGGTGCCCTGCCTGGTGGACGGCAACGGCGCGCAGGCCCTGGCCGTCAGCCCGCTGGATGACCACCAGGC
>CAJCJE010000717.1 GCA_903970565.1 Candidatus Melainabacteria bacterium
ACGATATCGATCTGGCCGACTACTACCTCTACCACGCGATCCGCGCCGACCTGCTGCGCCGCCTCGGTCGCCGCGCCGAAGCCGCGGCTGCCTACGAAGCGGCCATCGCGCGCACCGGCAACGCCGGCGAACAGGCATTCCTGCGCCGAAACGCGGCGGCGCTCGACCCCCTGACGGGGCCGAGCGCCGCTGATTCCGACTAGCGTCGTACTACGGGAGACTGCCGACCGGGGCCGACTCGGTGTCCTGGTGTTGCGTCGGCGGCGGAGCGTCCTTGTCGCGGCGACTCATCTTCGCCGGCCACCAGTTCAGCCTGCCGAGCAGGACGACGGTGGAAGGGACCAGCACGGTACGCACCAGGAAGGTGTCCATCAGCACACCGAGCGCGATACCCGCGCCGATGTCGGTGATCTCGCTGCCGCCCGCGCTGCCGCCGGCGATGGCGAACACCGCGAACGTGCCGGCCAGGACCAGTCCGGCCGAGGTGACGGTGGTGCCGGTCGCGCCGAGCGCCTTGCTGACCGCCTCCTTGAGCGGCAGCGTCTTCGCCTCCTCCCGGATTCTGGTCATCACCAGAATGTTGTAGTCCTCGCCCAGTGCCAGCAGGAACAGGAACATCAGGAACGGCAGGATGAACGTCAACCCGTTGTGCCCGAACAGCAGCACCGAAAGACCGAGCGCGGCCAAATAGGACAGTCCGACCGAGATGATCAGGTAGATCGGCGCGATCACGCTGCGCATCACCAGGCCGAGCAGGACCGCGATGATCGCGATGGCGATCGGGATGACCGTCTTCAGGTCGCTGGTGGAGATACTGCTCACGTCATACAGCGCGGCTGCCTCGCCGCCGACCGCGTTGTCGGTGGCACCGATCGCGGTCGCGACCGCGCTGGTGTCCGCCCGGATGCTCGGCACCGCGTTCAGCGCCGCCGTACCGGCCGGGTCGCCCGCCTTCAGACCCACCTCGAACTGCACGGTGCGGCCGTCCGCGCTGACGAACAGCGCACTGGCCCGGTAGGCCTCGTACTGCGCGATGGGCACCTTCACCGTGGCGGGCGGGGCCGGCGGCAGCGCGGCGGCCGGCCCGAGGACGCTGTGCAGCTGGGCGAACTGGGCCGGGGTCAGCGCGGCCCCGGTCGGGTTGAGCGGGCCGTTGACCGTGGTGAACTCGGTCGAGTCGGCCTTCAGCTTCTCGGTCGCGGTGGCCAGCACGGCCGGGTTCTCCCAGACCGACTCCTTCAGCGCGAACAGCAGGTTGGTCGGGTTCGCGTTGGTCTGCGGGAAGTGCGCGCTGACCGCTGCCGCGCCGGCCGCGGAGTCCGAACCGGACGGTGCGCTGTTCTGGCCGCCGAAACCACCCGCCGTGTAGCCGAGCACCGCGAAGGACAGCCCGCCGAACAGCACCAGACCGATGATCAGCGTGGCCAGCGGGCGTTTCACGATCCGGGTGGACACCCGGCCCCACAGGCCGACCCGGTTGCTGCCGACCTTGAGCTTGCTCGGCCAGAACACCGCCTTGCCGAAGATGGCCAGCAGTGCCGGCAGCAGGGTCAGCCCGGCCAGCAGCATCAGGCCGATGCCGATGGCCAGCGGAATGCCGAGGTTGGAGTAGATGCCGAAGCTCGCGGCCAGCAGGGACAGCAGCGCGGCGATGACCGTGCCGGCGGAGAAGGTGATCGACTCGCCGACCCGGCCCAGCGAGTGCACCACCGCCTCCCGCATCGCCATCCCGTTGCGCACCGCCTCGCGCACCCGGAACACCAGGAACAGTCCATAGTCCGTGCCGGCACCCAGTACGAGCACGATCAGCATCAGCTGGGCGAGACTGGAGACCTTCAGACCGGCGTGCGTCGCCTCGGCGATGAGCGGTCCGGCCATCTCGACCACGATGAACGCGGGCGCCAGGGTGATCAGCGGAGCCAGCGCGGACCGGAAGATCAGCACCAGCAGCGCGATGATGAACAGCACCGAAAGTCCCTCGATGCTGTTGCCGTCGTTGCCGGACTGGGCACTGTTGTCGATCTGCTCGGCCAGCGCGCCGGCCAGGTGGGCCTGGAGGTCACTGGGCAGCGCGGTCGCCGAGATCGTCGAGCGCATGTCCTTGACCAGCGTGGTCAGCCCGTCCCGGTCGCTCTGGCTCACCGTGGACAGCGCCGAGAGCTGCTCGGCCGCCCCGTCCGGCGAGCGGCCCTGGTCGCGCACGGCCGTCACGCCCGGCACCTTGTGCAGCGCGGCGGTCAGGTTGCCGATCGCGGTGGTGTCCGCCCCGTCGAGCTGACCGCTCGACCGGCTGACCACCACGGTGACCGGGGTTTCGTCGGACTTCTGGAACGGCGCGGCCAGCGTCGCCGCGTGCATACTCGGTGCGTTGGCCGGCAGGAACTGCGAGTTGTCGCTCTGCGTCACACTCGACAGCGAGGGCAGGAAGATCACTGCGACCGCCGTCGCGATCAGCCAGACCGCCACCACCAACCAGCGGAACCGGACCGCGAATCTGCCGATCGCGGTGAAGACAGCGTGCACCTGGGAACTCCTTCGCTTCGCGCGTTGTTGGCCCCGCCCACTGCGCCGCGGCGGCCATCGAGATGAGGTGGCGCGGGATGCCAGTGCAACCCTGTCGAAGTTCGCTCCGACGAGCGTCCGCCATTGGCAGGATATTGCGTGTACCGCGAACGTGGTAGGCGACGCACCTGCGACGATCGGTGTTGACACGTTCTGGTAACCGGACCGACACGCTCTGCTCGAACACGGCACGTTTCCCGGCCCCGCCGCCTGTTTTCGTGTCATTTCGTGTCATGTCGCCACGGACCGTGCTCCTCGCGTACCGCGTTCGCGGTACGCCGGCAATACCGCGACCGCACTATGGGGCAACCACCGTGCCGACTCCTATCGTGAGGGGGTGGCGGGTGTGCTGACGACGGACGGTCGGCTGGGACGGGCGGTGAACCCGGTCCAGCGCTGTCGCCGGCTCCTCGTCGAGCACCCGCACCTGGTCGACGCGGTGATCGGGCTGGTGACCTACGCGATGACGCTGTTCTCGCCGATGGTCGACCCGGTGCACCGCTACGCCGAGCCGGGGACGGCCACCGTGATCTGCGGCGCGGTCGGCTGCGTCGCGCTGGTCTTCCGGCGGCGCAGCCCGCTGCTGGTGCTGGCCATCGCGCTGGCGGCCGCCTCGCTGTCCGGGATCGGCATCCACGGC
>CAJCJE010000718.1 GCA_903970565.1 Candidatus Melainabacteria bacterium
CACGACGCTCTTCCGATCTTCGAAGGGATTGACGCGCTCCTCGGCGAGCGGAGTCCGGAATTCGAAGATCTCAAGTCCGATTCCGGATTCGGTCACCAGATGCGCGACGCGCAGCTCTTTCCAGTCCGGCCCATAGATGTCGGCACAGGGAGCGGCGCCGGGCGTGTCGGTGTTGACCGTGAACGGCCCGAGAATGTGCTTGAGGCCGAACACGTTCTGGTACCACGTGATCGCCTTGTCAAGATCGGTGACCGACAGGGCGGCGTGGTTGAACTCTGCCATGATGACTCCCGTGGATACGACTGCG
Source organism: Candidatus Melainabacteria bacterium (assembly GCA_903970565.1). Taxonomy (GTDB): domain Bacteria; phylum Actinomycetota; class Actinomycetes; order Mycobacteriales; family Pseudonocardiaceae; genus CAJCJE01. Next base: position 308 of record CAJCJE010000718.1, read on the forward strand.
TCGGCCGACGCAAAGGTCCAGTTAGGATGATGCGCCCATTGCACGCCGTACCGCCCCGATGGGCGTCTCTTCCCTTGTGTCATAGCGAGAAACCGCTCGCCCCACACCAGAAATCCGACCAGGCGAACACGCACCGCACAGCACCGGTCGACCGATGGTGAGCGCGTAATCGCGCGATTATTCAGCGTGAGCGGCGACAACGGGAAATATCGCGTCGGAATCGAACAGACTGTCAGATAAAAGGGTGTGTTTTCGACCATCGCACCCCGGTCGCCGACCGGTTCGATTCGCCTCGATCGAGTGACCGTGGGCGGCGACCACTTCGGGCGCGATGTCGGCGAGGGGTAGCACCAGCAGGGTCAGTGCTATCGCGACCACGGCATCGGTGAAGGACACCAGGCGGTCGGGAGAGTTCCTGTCGTTCACCGGTTCCTCAGCCTGAGAATACGACAGTGCGGACAAAACCTCACGATGGAGAAGATGGGCATCCCGAAATCCTGAACACCCCGCGTCGAGCAGCCACTCAGCCGATGATCCAACGGACGAGTGCGGCCTGCGCGCGTCGGATCGTCTGCGGTGCGCAGCCCGAGTCGAGCACGTCGTCGATGGGGTCGGGGCGCAGCGCGCCGAATTTCCGCACATGCCGCCAGCGCCGAATTCGGCTGGCCGAGGGCACTTTCCGACGTGGTGAGCGACGCGCACGCCCGCCTTTTCGGTATTTCTGGGTGTGCACGGCCGAGGAACGGGCAACCCTGTGCGGTAGGCGGACGGTGGAAACCGTGGACCGCGCCGCTCGTCGCCCTCAACCAGTAGGGCCCGATCCAACGCAACACAGGGAGTGTCGAAATGCGTGCGCTTGTTTATCACGGCCCGAAGAACGTCTCGGTCGACGATGTCCCGGACGCACGGATCGAACGTCCCACGGATGCCCTGGTCCGGATCACGACCACCAATATCTGTGGCAGCGATCTGCATATGTACGAAGGGCGAACCGACGTCGAACAGGGTAAAGTGCTTGGCCACGAGAACCTGGGCGAGGTCATCGAGGTCGGTGCCGGTGTCGACCGGGTGAAGGTCGGCGACATGGTCTGCCTGCCGTTCAACATCGGCTGCGGTTTCTGCAAGAACTGCGAAGCCGGACTCACCGGTTTCTGTCTGACCGCCAATCCGGGCAGTGCCGGTGCGGCGTACGGCTACGCCGACATGGGCCCGTACAACGGCGGCCAGGCCGAACTGCTGCGGGTGCCCTACGCCGACTGGAACGCTCTCGTGCTGCCCGAGGATGCGCGGGAGAAGGAGAACGACTACGTCATGTTGTCCGACATCCTGCCCACCGGCTATCACGGCACCGAACTCGCGCAGGTCGGTATCGGCGACTCCGTGGCGATCTGGGGTGCTGGTCCGGTCGGACTCATGGCGGCCATGTCGGCTCGGTTGCGCGGCGCCGGCCAGGTTCTCGTCGTCGACCGCCAGCCCGACCGGCTCAAGCTCGTCGAAGCCCTGGACGCGACACCGATCGACGACTCGGCCGGCGACGCGGTCCAGCAGATCCTCGACGCCACCCGTGGCGAAGGCGTCGACCGGGGCGTGGAGGCGGTCGGCTACCAGGCCCATGACCACCAGGGCCAGGAAAAGCCCGGTATGACGATCAACAGCCTCATCCAGGCCGTTCGCCCGACCGGACGCATCGGTGTCGTCGGCGTCTTCGTCCCCGAGGACCCGTCCGCCTCGGACGAGCTGGCCAAGGAGGGCAGGTTCGCCTTCGACTTCGGCACGTTCTTCTTCAAGGGCCAGTCGATGGGGACCGGTCAGGCCAACGTCAAGAAATACAACCGGCAGCTGCGCAACCTGATCCACCGCGACAAACTCAACCCTGGCCTGATCGTCTCCCACGAGCTGAACCTCGATCAGGCCGCCGAGGGCTACCAACGCTTCGACGACCGCGAGGACGGCTGGACCAAGGTACTGCTGCACCCGTAACCCGACCGCGTCACCTGGCATGGCCGTCAGTTCGGACACGGGGCATCCGCGTGCCCAGACGCGGAGTCTCGCCTCCGGTGGCGTTTCGGTTCGGCCGGGCCGGGGTAACGTTGTTGAGTGGACTCATCCGGAGGACCATGACGAAGTAAACCTGGGGGCCTGACGTGCAGCCACATCTGCCCAGCATTCTCGGGTCGCTGGCGCCGCTGCTGGGCCACTACGGCTACCTCGCGGTCCTCGCGCTGGTCTTCGTCGAAGGATTCGGCGTGCCCGCGCCCGGTCAGAGCATCCTGATCGCCGCGGGAATCTACGCCGGAACCGGCCAACTGAGCTTGCCCCTCGTTATCCTCCTCGGGTTCCTGGCGGCCACGAGTGGGGACAACGTCGGCTTCGTGATAGGGCACTTCGGCGGACGCCAACTCGTCCTGAAACTGGGCCGTCGAGTATTTCTCACCGAAGACCGGCTGGCCAAGGCGGAAGGGTTCTTCGAGCGACGCGGCCCCTTCGTCGTCGCCATCGCGAGATTCATCGACGGCCTTCGCCAGGCTAATGGCATCGTGGCAGGACTCGCCGGGATGAAATGGTGGCGGTTTCTGACCTTCAACGCCCTCGGAGCGGCGGTCTGGGTATCCCTGTGGACGTTGGTCGGCTACCTCGCGGGCAACCACATCAACGCCATCGACG
>CAJCJE010000719.1 GCA_903970565.1 Candidatus Melainabacteria bacterium
CGCGGCGCGCACGCTGGGCGAGTCACGGGCCCGCCTCGCGGCCGTCGACTGAACCCGCCGCCGGCTGCGGATGATCCCGCCGCCGACCGGGATGAGCCTGCCACCAAACGAGAAAATGACGGCAGGCCAACCGAAATTGGCCTGCCGTCGGTGCCGTCCTCGCCAGGCCAGGGTGGGGTCCTCAGGCGAGGCGTGTCCTCAGGTGGTCAGTCCTGACCACTCTGGAGTTCCGCCGCGATCACCCGCGCAATCGCCTCCAGCGGTTGCGAGATCAGTGCAGGGAGCCGCGGCGACGGCGCAGTTCGGTGGTCAGGGCGTGTGCCTGCTTGAGCAGCAGCGCGCCCAACTGGGGCAGCCGGGTCTCGCGGAACCGGGATTCGACGCCGGTGAGGGTCAGCGCCCAGGCCGGTTCGCCGGCCGCGTCGAAGACCGCGGCGGCCATGCCCCAACTGCCCTCCACCACCAGACCCGGATTGACCGCGTAGCCGAGTTCGCGGGTGCGGGCGATGCGTTCGCGCAGCGCCGCCGGTGAATGCGCCTGACCCCAGCGCCCGGTCAGATCGGTCCGGCCGAGATAGTCCTCGATCTCCCGGTCCGGCAGCAGCGACAACACCACCAGTCCGGCCGAGACGACGCCGAGCGGGAAGCGCGCGCCCTCGTAGAGGACGAAGGAGCGGATCGGGAAGTCGCCGTCCTCGCGCAGCAGGCACACCGTCTCCTCGCCCCGGCGGGCGGAGAAGAAGGCGCTCTCGCCGGTGGCGACCGCGAGCTGGTGCACGCTCGCCTTCGCCTGCTGCGTCACGTCGTAGCGGGCCGAGGCAGCCGCGCCGAGCAGGTACAGCTCCGGACCGAGATACCAGTTTCCGTTCGCCTGGTCCCGGTCGGTGAAACCCTCCTCCAGCAGGGCGACCAGCAGCCGGTGCGCGGTCGGCCGCGCGATGCCGGTGGCGCGGGCGACCTCGGAGGTGGACAGGCCGGTGCCGGCGGAGGACAGGGCGCGCAGCACCACGGCGGACCGGCCGATCAGATGCGACGGGGGCATATCATCATGTTATGTTCACTCAGTGAACGCTACGTCATGCCATGTCCGGCCAACGAGAATGTTCTGACCGGTTTCGCCCCAGCTCTTGGCGGTTCTCGGCCGTTTGGCTTGACTGTCGGCGTGTTCGTTGGCTGAACGCCGGAGGAGAAGCGGATGGCACAACTGTTCGGTGACGCGACCGAGGCGATGGCCGGGGTGCTCACGGACGGCATGACGATCGCGGTCGGCGGGTTCGGGCTGACCGGCAACCCGTTCGACCTCATCGAGGCCGTGCGGGATTCGGGCGTGCGCGACCTGACCATCGTGTCGAACAACATGGGCGTCGACGGGATCGGCCTCGGGCAGCTGCTGGAGAACCGGCAGGTGCGCAAGGTGCTGGCCTCCTACGTCGGGGAGAACAAGCTGTTCGCGCAGCAGTACCTCGACGGCGAGGTCGAGGTCGAGTTCGTGCCGCAGGGCACCCTCGCCGAGCGGATGCGGGCCGGTGGCGCGGGTATTCCGGCCTTCTACACCAGGACCGGGGTCGGCACGCCGGTGGCCGAGGGCAAGCCGCACGAGTCCTTCGACGGCGTGCCGCACGTGCGGGAGCGGGGGATCGTGGCCGATCTGGCGCTGGTGCACGCGCACACCGCCGACCGTGCCGGCAACCTGGTCTACCGCTACGCCTCCCGCAACTTCAACCCGATCGTGGCGACCTGCGGCCGGGTCACCGTCGTCGAGACCGAAATCCTGCTGGAGGACTTCGTCGAGCCCGACCACGTGATCACCCCCGGCGTGTACGTCAACCGCCTGACGGTTGCCCGCGACCGGGAGAAGCAGATCGAGAAGCGCACGGTCCGTCCGAGGGCGGACCGGGGATCGGGAGCGTAATCATGGCCTGGAGCAGGGACGAGATGGCGGCGATCGCCGCCCGCGAGCTGCGCGACGGCGACTACGTGAACCTCGGGATCGGGATTCCGACCCTGGTCGCCAACCACATCCCCGACGGCGTCGAGGTGACGTTGCAGAGCGAGAACGGCATCCTCGGTCTCGGCCCGTTCCCGCTGGACGGGGACGAGGACCCCGATCTGATCAATGCCGGCAAGCAGACGGTCACCGTCCGGCCCGGCGCGAGCTTCTTCGACTCCGCGACCTCGTTCGCGATGATCCGCGGCGGACACGTCGACATCGCGATCCTCGGTGCCCTCCAGGTCGCCGCGAACGGCGACCTGGCGAACTGGGCGGTGCCCGGCCAACTGGTCAAGGGCATGGGCGGCGCGATGGACCTGGTGGTCGGCACCCGGCGCATCGTCGTGCTCACCGACCACGTCACCAAGGATGGTCAGCCCAAGATCGTCGAGCAGTGCTCGCTGCCGCTGACCGGCGCCGGGGTCGTCGACCGGATCATCACCGATCTGGCCGTCCTCGACATCGAGGAGACCGGCCTGCGGCTGGTCGAGCTGGCACCGGGAGTGTCGCTGGCGGAGCTGCGGGAGAAGACCGGCGCGCCGGTCACCGAACGGGAGACGGCCGACCGGAGCTGATCGCGGCTTGGCGCCTGATCACGCCGTATCGACATCGATGCCGGGGCCGGTTGAACCGGCCCCGGCATCGATTTTCGGTCAGCCCGAACAGGAATCAGTTGGTCGAGAAGTAGCCGAACACGTCGACCACCACGTGCACCGAACCGTTGAGATTGTAGAAATCGATCGCACTGCCGTTCACCGGCGTGATCACCGAGTTCGAGATCGTCTCGTTCGGCGAGAAATTGAGATTGGACGAGGTCGGTCGGGACACCCCGGACGGGTAGACCGTGACGAAACTGCCCTGCGTCGGACCGGTGACGGTCGTGTTCAGCACCAGCGCCGCCGCAGTGGCCAGCGGGCCGGCGTTGCCGGGGCCGTTGTAGTCGCCTGTCAGCATGTTGAAGACCTGGCCGGGGCCGATCGGCGCGGGTTCGCCGGGCGCGACCCCGGTGCCGTTGCGGGTGTCCACCATGCGGTGCGGGGTGGAGGCGTGGAACTTGTAGCCGCCGCCGCTGGTCGTGTAGTAACCGAACAGGTCGGCCACGACGTCCACGGACCCGTTGAGGTTGTAGACGTCGACCTTGCCGTCGGCACCGATCGGGACGGTCACCAGGTTCGGAATGACCTCCTGCGCGTCGAAGTTGACGTTGGAGGCCACCGGCCGCGCGATGCCGTCCGGGTAGACGGTGAGGAAGCTGCCCTGGGTCGGGTCCACGGCGGTCACGTTCAACACCACCGCGGTCACCCCGGTGGCCGGCACCGGACCGACCCCGGCCAGTTGCAGGCTGATCGAGGAGTTGGCCCCGACCGGCGCGGCCGTCGGCACTCCGATCGGTGTCCTGGTGTCGAGCACCCGGTCCGGCGTCACCGGCTGGTAGAGGCTGCCGCTACCGGTGGTGTAGTAGCCGAACAGGTCGGCGACCACGTTGACCGAGCCGTTGAGGTTGTAGACGTCGACCTTGCCGTTGGCGCCGACCGGGACGGTCACCAGGTTCGGGATCGTCTGCTGGGGCGCGAAGTTGACGTTGGACGCCAGCGGTCGCGCGGTGCCGTCGGCGTAGACGGTGAGGAAGCCACCCTGGGTCGGGTTCACGGCGGTCACGTTCAACACCACCGCGGTGACGCCACTGGCCGGCACGCCGTTCGCCCCGGTCACCGACAGGGACAGCTGCGAGTTGGGGCCGATCGCGCCGGTGCCGTTGCGGGTGTCGAGCAACCGGGCCGGTCCGGCCGGCACGAAGCTGCTGCCCGCCGTCGCCGGTACCGCGCCACACAGCGCCTCGACCAACTGCGGCGCTTTCGGGGAACCGAGGCCGGTGGTCAGGTCGTAACCGGTAC
>CAJCJE010000720.1 GCA_903970565.1 Candidatus Melainabacteria bacterium
GCGGCTCCGGTGCGCTGCACTTCCTCGCCCCGAAGCCCTACGACGGCATCGTGCCCAAGGTGCTGCCCGGCCCGGCCCGCCGCTGGACCCTGGTGTCCGGGGCCGCCGAACTGGTGATCGCGGTCGCGCTCGCGGTACCGCGCACCCGCCGCGTCGGCGGCCTGCTCGCCGCGCTGCTGTTCGTCGCGGTGTTCCCGGCGAACGTGCAGATGGCCGTGGACTACCAGCGCGCCGGGAAACCGTTGCCCGCCAAGCTGATGGCGCTGGGCCGGTTGCCGCTCCAGGTTCCGCTGATTCGCGCGGCGCTCCAGGTCCGCCGCGCCGGAGAGTAGTACCCGGCTACCATCCGTACGAATCGCGGAATAATCCGCGACCGATCTGGAATACTCTTGTGTTGTCCGAGTTCGGCCCACGAACTGATCACACCTGTAGGATCACCACGTGCCGTTATCGCCCAAGCACGCCGCGTCCGCACTCGGCTGGTCCGGCCCGGTCGTTCCGGATGTCGGCATCCTCGGTCATCGAGTGTCCGCCGTGGTCCGGCTGCACCCCGAGGTGGACCGCTGGCGTCGGTCGAACGGCTGGCCGCCGCAGCCCGATCCGTCCTGGTTCCGGACCTGGTTCGACCCCGGTCCGATCGATCGGACCCCGCTGCCCGCGGTGAGCCTGGTCGGCGTGCTGGTGACCGAGTCCGAGGCGGACCGGGCGCTGCACTCCTGCGGCACCCTGATCACGCTGGCCAAGTGCGCGGTGATCCTGCCGGAGCTGGTCTCCGACGATCCGTGGCCGCTCAACGAGTTCGATTACTACGGGGTCGGCGTGGTGTCGGGGGACGACGCCGATCCTCGGGTCGTGGTGCCGCCGGAGGATCGCGCGGCCGAGTTCGGCCCCTCCCTCTACGGCCGCTGGCTCCAGGAGGTCCTCTACGACCGGGTGGTCCGTGGCCTGCACCTGTCCGAGGCCACCTGCTGACCGACCGGTCCTGATCAATCAGTCCTGATCAATCAGTCCTGACCGACCGTCCCGACCGACCGTCCTGATCGGCTAGTCGGTCGGCTCGGTGGGCACCGCGCCGAGCAGGGCGCGCAGGCCGTCGGCGTCGAGCAGGTCGACCGGGCGTACCGTGCGGTTCGCGGCCACGTAGTGGAACGCGGCCCGTACCCGCGACAGCGCGGAGCCGCTGAGCGCGGACCAGGCCAACCGATAGGCGGCCAGCTGCACGGCGAGCGCGGGGGCCCTGGCGTCCTCGGGGAGGGCGCCGGTCTTCCAGTCCACGACCGTCCAGCCGCCGTCGGCGTCGGCGAACACCGCGTCCATCCGGCCCCGGATGGTCACCCCGTCGATCTCGGTCTCGAAGCCGACCTCGACGTCGTAGGGGGTCCGCTCGCCCCACTCGCTGGTCAGGAACGCCCCGCGCAGCTCGTCGAGCCGGTCGTCCGGTGCGGCACCCTCGTCGGCGGCGCCGGGCAGTTCGTCCACGTCCAACAGCTGGTGGGAACCGAACCGCTGCTCCAGCCAGGCGTGGAAGGCGGTGCCGCGCCGCGCGGACGGGTTGGGCGGGAAGGGCAGCGGGCGGCGGAGCCCACGGGCCAGCGCGACCGGATCTTGCGCGAGTTCGACCAGTTGGCTGACGGTCAGCTGCTCCGGCAGCCGGACCTGCTCGCGGCGCTGCCCGGCGGCGGCGCGTTCGGCCAACAACACGTCGACATCCCGCGCCCAGCCCTCGGGATCGTCGGCCTCGTCGACCTCCGCCGCTTCCGTTGGCACCTCCGTGTCCACTGTGGACATCTTGGCGTGCACGAGTTCGGCGCCGCGCAGCATGGCGAGCCGGCGGTTGCCGAGCGGATCACTCGGCCAGCTCGCGGTGTTCACCTGCTCCGACAACGGGTTCACCGCGTCCTCGGCCGGCTGCTGGGCCCAGTGCTCGATGGTGCCGATCGGCGGATCGCCGGCCGTGATCACCTCGTGGACCTCGGTGAGGAAGTGTGAGGGGCCCTTGGGTTTGAGTCCGCCCTCGCCCCACCAGTGGCCGGAGACCAGCAGGCAGTGCTGCGAGCGGGTCAGTCCGACGTAGAACAGCCTGCGGTCCTCCACCAGCCTGCGGTCCTCGAATTCCGCGCTGTGCTCGGCAAGGGCCTCCTCGACCTGTTTGCGGTCCTGCTCCCTGGACAGTCGCAGCGTCGGCAGGTCGGCTGCGTCGCCGCGCAGGTCGGCCGGGATCTCGGTGACCGAACGCAGCCAGTCCGCGCTGCGCCGTTGGCCCGGAAAGACGCCGGTGACCAGGTGTGGCAACGCGACCAGCTGCCACTCCAGTCCCTTGGCCGCGTGCACGGTGAGCACCTGCACCCGATCATCGGCCACCTCGACCTCGCCGGGTTCCAGGCCGTCCTCGGCCTTCTCCGCGGTGGCCAGGTAGTCCAGCAGGGCGGGCAGGGTCGCCGACGGGCTGGCCATCGCGTAGTCGCTGACCACGTCGGCGAACGCATCCAGGTGCACGCGGCCGACGCCGCTGGGCCGGGCCATCGCCTCGATGTCCAGCAACAGGGTGCGTTCCGCGTCGGCGACCAGTTCCGGCAGCGGTGCCTCCAGCCTGCGGCGCAGCGCGCCGAGTTCCCCGCCGAGCGTGCGCAGCCGGCGGAAACCCTCCATCGAGTAGTTGACCGGATCGCCGGGATCATCCAGCGCGTCGGCGAGGCCGGCCTGTTCGGCGTGCTCACCGGGCAGCGCGTCGGCCAGCGAGCCGAGCGTTCCGTCCACTGTGGTCTCGGTGCGGCGCGTGCCGCCACCGCTGAGTTCCCCGGCCCGCGCCCACAGCGCGGCGAGGTCGGCCGCGCCCAGTCGCCAGCGGGAACCGGTGAGCAGCCGGGCGGCGGCCGTGCCGGCCAGTGGGTCGACCAGCAGGCGCAACGCGCTGACCAGGTCCCGGACCTCCGGTTCGTCCAGCAGTCCGCCGAGGCCGACCACCTCGACCGGCAGGTCGCGGGCACGCAGCGCGGCGGCCAGTTCGGTCATGTCGGCCCGGCGGCGCACGAGCACCGCGGCGGTCGGGGGGGCGCCGGTGGCCCTGGCGTAGGCGAACCAGCGGCGGGCGATGTGCTCGGCCAGCCACTCCCGTTCCGCCACCACGTCCGCCAGCAGCGCGCAGCGCACGTCGCCGGGTGCCGCGCCCGCGTAGGGGCGTAGGTCGTCGACGTCCAGGCCGGCGGCACGCAGCGGTCCGGCGGCGACATTGGCCAGTGCCAACACTTCCGGCGGGTTGCGGAAGCTGGTCAACAGCCCGAACCGTTGCGCGGGCCGGCGTTGACCGCCGAGCAGGCGCGGGAAGTCGGTACTGAACCGGGGCAGGTTGGCCGCGCTCGCGCCGCGCCAGCCGTAGATCGCCTGCGCCGGGTCGCCGACCGCGGTGACCGGCAGCGGAGCGCCGCCCTGGAACTCCGGGTCGCCGAACAGCGCACGCAGCAGCACCCGTTGGGAGTGCCCGGTGTCCTGGTACTCGTCGAGCAGAATCGCGCCATAGCGCGCTCGTTCCCCGGCCGCGACCTCCGGATGCTCCCGCGCCAGCGTCGCGGCGGCGGCCATCTGGTCGGCGAAGTCCAGTGCGCCGATCCGCCGCTTGGCCTGTGCATACTCCTCGACCAGTGGCAGCAGCGCGACCCGCAACCGTTGCGCGGCAACGACTTGCAGCAGCTTCTCGGGCAACGCGTCGCCCTGCCGTTTGGTCCTGGGCGCGGTGGAGATGATGGTGACCAGTTCGGCCGCGTGCGCTCGCAGCTGGTCCGGGTCGAGCAGGTGCTCGGCGAGTTCGCCGGCCAGTTTCAGCAGGTAGCCGGTGATGGTGGCGGGCACCTTGTCGGTGTCCAGGTCCTGGGTCCAGCTGCCGACCACCCGGTGCGCGAGCTGCCAGGACGCGGTCTCGGTGAGCAGCCGCGCGCCCGGCTCGACCGGTAGCCGCAGGCCGTGTTCGGCGACGATCCGGCCGGCGTAGGCGTGATAGGTCAGCACGGTCGGCTCGCCGGCCAGCACGCTCAACCGCCGCTGCCCGCTCGGATCGATCTCCTCCAGCAACTCCGAGCCGGCCAGCCGGCGCAACCGGGCGCGGACCCGGTCGGCGAGCTGGCGCGCGGCCTTGCGGGTGAAGGTCAGGCCGAGGACCCGATCGGGAGTGACCAGCCCGTTGGCCACCAGCCAGACCACCCGCGCGGCCATCGTCTCGGTCTTGCCGGCGCCGGCGCCGG
>CAJCJE010000721.1 GCA_903970565.1 Candidatus Melainabacteria bacterium
GTTCCGCACCACCGACGAGGCGATCGTGCTGGCCAACGGCACCAGCTACGGCCTGGCCGCCGGGGTGTGGACGAGGGACGTGCACCGAGTACAGCGGCTGGTGCGCGCGCTGCGCTGCGGCCAGGTCTTCGTCAACAACTACAGCGCCGCCGGTTCGGTGGATCTGCCCTTCGGTGGTTACAACCGATCCGGTTTCGGTCGGGAGAAGGGGGCCATCGCGGCCCAGGAGTACGTGCGGCACAAGGCGGTCGCCGTGCTGGCCGAGGACACCGACTGAGGACGACCGAGCACGCCGGACATCTCGACGCTGCGCCATCCGGCGCGGAGGGCAGGTCACCATGACCCGATCGATCTCGCGCAACGACACCTTCGCCGACACCTACCGCCAGTCCCGGGAACGCTTCCTGGCCGCCGCCGGCGAGGCCGGCGCGACGCTGTCCTCCTTTCGCCACCCGTACGCCACCGGTCCGGACGGTGGCGCGCTGTACGTCGACCTGGCCCGGCTCGGCTCCCCCGACGCGCGCCAGGCGCTGCTGTGCGTGTCCGGCACGCATGGCATCGAGGGCTACACCGGATCGGCCTGCCAGGTGCAGCTGCTGCGTTCCGGCGACGCACCGCCCACGGACACCTCACTGCTGCTACTGCACACTCTCAACCCGTTCGGGGTCGCGCATCGGCGGCGCGTCAACGAGGACAACATCGACCTCAACCGGAACTTCGTCGACCACCGCACGCCGCCACGCAACCTTCGTTATCCCACGCTGCACGGGGCGTTGGTGCCCGAGGACTGGGACGGGCCGGCGCGGGCCGGCGCCGACCTGGAGATCCAGCGCCTGGCAATGGACCCGGAGTGGGGGGTGCGCGGCGTGCAGGCCGCGATCACCTACGGCCAGTGGACGCATCCGACCGGCCTGTTCTACGGCGGCGAGGCGCCCGCGTGGTCGCACCAGATCCTCCGTGCCGTGGCCACCGGCGAACTGCGCGGCCACGCCCGCGTCGCCTACGTCGACCTGCACACCGGGCTGGGTGAGTGGGGTCGGGGAGAGCCGATCTTCCGTGGTGGGTCAGGGGCCGACGCCCGGCGCAGGGCGCTGGACTGGTACGGCGACGCGCTGACCTTCTCGGAGGACGGCAGTTCGAGTTCCACCCCGCTGGACGGGAACACGGCGCGGGCCGTTGCCGAATCGCTGACCCCCGAGCAGGAACTCACCGCGATCACCCTGGAGTTCGGCACGCTCGACGGTCTGCGGGTGCTGGACGCGCTGCGCGCCGACAACTGGCTCTACCAGCAGACCGCACCGTCGCCGGAGCTGCGCTCGACGATCAAGGAAAGCATCAGCGCGGCCTTCTACCCGATCGACGAGCAGTGGCGACACGCGGTGTTGAAGCGCGCGCGCGAGGTGCTGGGTCAGGCGATGGCAGGGCTCGCCGGCTGACCGCGCCGTGGTTTTACCGGTTACGCTTACCGAACTCCACGGATCGCCAGAGGTTCGCTCTGGCCGGGGAAAGGCAGGCAACCGGAATGGAGCGCGACGGGCTACGGTTTCGCAGCGGCCGGATGTGCCTGGACCTGACCGCTACGGTGGTGGGCCGTTATCGTGCCGACAAGACCGACCAGCTCGCCGACTCCGACGACCTCATCCGGTGGCTGCGGGCCGTCGGCCTGCCCCATCCGCGAGGCAGGGTCACGGATGACACCGTGGCACAGGCACGCGAACTGCGGGAGGCCGTGTACCGGCTCGTGCACCCGACCCTCCGGCACACCGTCGATCCCGAGGATGTCGCCGTGGTCAACACATGGGCCGCGCTGCCAGATGTGGCACCGCAGCTTGCCGGTGACGCCAGGTCCAGCTACCAGCTGGCCGCCCGGCGCCCGGTGGAGGCTGCGTTGTCCGCGCTGGCAAGGGATGCGGTGCTGCTGCTGGCAGGCGGAATACTGGCGGGTGTGCGCGAGTGCGCCCGCGCGGACTGTTCGGTGATGTTCCTGGACACGTCCCGGCCGGGACAGCGCCGCTGGTGCGATATGGCCGCGTGCGGCAACCAGGCGAAGGCCCGGCGGCACCGGGCACAGCTACGGTGAACGAAAAACCAGATCCGACCAGCGGCCGGCATCGACTCAGCGGGAACTGCCACCGCTCACGCACGGGCTGGGCGACCTCGCCCGCATGAGCGGCACCCGACCACTTCCGCCGCTCGTCGGCACTCCGGGTAGCTATCACTTTGTACTGAGTTACGAACGTGTTGAATGGCCTGTCGATAATTGCCACCTTGGGTAGCTGGCGTTATCATGAACCCGATGGGCCTTATCGCCCGAGTAGTCGTCGACTTACGGCGGCCCCGCCCTGGACCTCGGTGTCTTCACCGGTTGATGATCAGGGGAAGAAGGCCGTGACAATGTGCGAAGAAGCCTCCGATGCTGTTCACGTCCTGGCTGGCAAATGGACGCTGGCAGTGATGACAAAACTCGACGAACAACCGATGCGGCATACTCAGCTACATAAGGCTCTCGACAACACCATGTCGGACAAGATGCTGACGCGCGTACTGCGCCGGCTGGAAGAGGCCGGAATCATCGCTCGGCAGGTCAGAACCGGCGGGACTCTCGGCGTGGAATATCGACTTCTCCCGTTCGGGAGAGCGCTGTTCGAACCGCTCGCCGAACTGGCCAGCATATGGCGGAATTCCTTAACGGAATCGACGGAGACCGAAGACGCCCAACAGTCTCTCGCCAGTTAGCGCTCGACGGACAGCTCGACGGACAGTCCGTGCAAGCCGGATCACCAGCCTGATGGTCTAGGCTGAAGACCCGTCCGCTCCATCGCCGGCCGCCCATCGCGACCGACCGGCTCGGACAGCCGCCCCGGACCTTGGCGGACAGGCACCCTGACTCCCGACGGCGGCGAATGCCATGTCCGGACCCGCACGCGGGCACGTCCCGCTCGGTCGCGCCAACACCGAACGATCGGCTGACATCCCAGCAGCCGATGAACCACCCGGCGTCGGCGACCACGGGTTCGGTAACTGCTGATGGCAGCGACGGTGGCCAACGGTGACGCAGTGAGCGGGTGCCACGGTGAGCAGTGGTGACCGCTCCGAGCCGGCGGGCGTCACGTCGTGGCAGCGTGACCTGCCCCGAGTAGGTGAGACGCTCGCCCATGCCCGTTTGGGCGAGTTGCTGGGTGAGGTGCACGGGCGGATCGAGGAGATCGCCGCGACCACCCGGGATCGCATGACCGGGCTGCTGGAGGCGGTACTCGCGGTGTCCTCCGGGTTGCAGCTGGATGAGACCCTGCGCCGGATCGTCCATGCCGCGATCGAACTGGTCGACGCCCGCTACGGCGCGCTGGGTGTGCTCGACGAGGGCGGGATGCTCAGTCAGTTCGTGTATGCCGGGATCGAGGACGAGACACGGGAACGGATCGGGCCGCTGCCCACCGGCCACGGCGTGCTCGGCGTGGTCATCGAGGACGCGAAACCACTGCGCCTGGCCGAACTGTCCACGCATCCGATGTCGGTCGGGTTTCCGCCGAACCATCCCCCGATGAGTACCTTTCTCGGTGCGCCGATCCGGGTACGCGGTGAGGTCTTCGGCCGGTTGTACCTGACCGAGAAGAATGATGGTCAGGATTTCACCGAGGACGACGAGACGGTGTTG
>CAJCJE010000722.1 GCA_903970565.1 Candidatus Melainabacteria bacterium
GGGCGGCGATCCGGGTCAGGTTCGCCTCTCCCGACTCCCGGAGCCGGGCCAGCACCGTGCACAACACGCCGGGATAACCGCCGGTGGCGGTGAACAGGTCACCGGTGTGGGTTCTGGCCTGCTCGGAGCCGCAGTAGTCGCGCACGACCTCGGCGACGCCGTTCTCGCTCAGCGGTTTCAGCCGCAGCAGGTGCCACGAACCCGGATCGGTGGCGTGCACGTGCGAGAACTGGTCGGCCGCGTCGGCGCCCGCCTGTGACAGGACACTGTTGCAGGCCAACAGGATCAGCACCCGCGCGCCGCGCAGCCGCCGGGCCATCGCCTGTAGCCACAGTCGGCTGTGCCGGTCGACCAGGTGGCCGTCGTCGACGACGACCAGCAGTGGTCGCTCTCGGGCCAGGACCATGAAGTGCCGGCACAGCAGCGGAATCATCACCTCGTCCGGCACGTCGGCGTCCCACAGGGCATCGGCGATCCCGGGCGGCGGCCCGACGGGCGCGTTGGTCAGCAGCTGTGAAACGACGCCGTAGCGCAGGCCCGTCTCGCTCGGCGCGCCCGCGGCAGCCAGCACGTCGACGCCCGACGCGGCGGCCAGGTCCGCGACGTGCGAGAGCAGGCTGCTCCGGCCGGTCCCCGGCGCGCCGGCGACGAGGACCACGTTGGACTCCCCGGCCCGCAGCCGCTGCGTCAACCTGGTCAGCAGCGCGAGTTCCGAGGCCCGCTCGACCAGTCCGTCGCGGGGGCGGTCTGCGACCTGATCGCTCACCGGGGCAGGTCCCGACTCGGCGTGCGGTGACCACCGGAGGGCACGGACCGCAGCGCCCCGGCCAGGTCGCCCCGGCCAGGTCGCACGTCCTCGGCGCGTACGTCCTCGGCGCGCGTGGCAAAAACCACCAGCTCGGCATTCCGTCCCACCAGGGAGGTTCTCGGCTCAACGACGAGCCCGGTAACAACGGTCATCCGGGCTCCTTCCCGCGCGCTCAGGTGACGGAGCAGAACCAATCGCGTTCAGACGGTGACGATCTTAGCAGCCGCCGTGAATAGCCAACCTCCACCGTACGCAACTTGTAGGCAGCGAACACTGCTTGTGATGATTCGGACATGTGATGGACATCGACGTCAGCGGCATGATCGCCCCCGACGCGCCGCGACGCGGGCCCGGAGGCAAGCGCCTCGGGCCCGCGGGAAGGGCACCCCCACGACCGAACGGTCACCAGCTGACCGGCAGCTCGTGCACCCCGTAGAAGACCATCTCGTGGCGGAACGGCAGGTCCTCGGCCGGCTTGGCGAGCTTCAGGGTCGGGAACCGCTCGAACAGGCTCTTGAAGACGATCTGGAGCTCGATCCGCGCGAGCTGCTGCCCGATGCACTGGTGCACGCCGAAACCGAAGGCCAGGTGCGCCGACGGCCTGCGGGTGATGTCGAACTGGTCCGGGTTCTCCACCAGCTCGGGGTCGAAGTTCGCGGCGAGGCCGTGGGCGACCACCTGATCGCCCGCCTTGATGTGCACGCCCGCGATGTCGACGTCCTCCAGCGCGACGCGCTCGGCGCCCCGTTGGCCGATGGTGAGGTAGCGGAGCAGTTCCTCCACCGTGTTGCCGATCAGCGACCAGTCCGCCTTCAGCAGGTCGAGCTGGTCGGGCCGGTCGAGCAGCAGCGCGGCGCCCAGCCCGATCATGCACGCGGTCGTGTCGTGCGCCGCGATCAGCAGCGTCGCCGCCGCCGTCACCAGGAAGATGTCGTCGACGACGCCCTCCGGGTCCTCCAGCGCGATCAGCGCGGACAGCAGGTCGTCGCCGGGGTCGGCCTTCTTCGCCTGGATGAGCATGTACAGCGACATCGTGATGCGCTCACCGGCGGCGCGGGTGGCCTCCGGGTCGATGTCCACGCGCATCATCTCGGCAGCGGCGTCCTGGAAGGACTCCAGCTGATCCTCGGGAACGCCGAACAGGCTGGAGATCACCATCGACGGCACCGGTGTCGCGAAGGCCTTCACCAGGTCGACCGGCTGCTCCATCTCGGCGATGGCATCCAGGTGCTGGTCGACGATCCGCTGAATCCTCGGCGTCAGCGCCTGCATCCGGCGGACCGTGAACTCCTTGGCCAGCAGCCTGCGGTCGGCGGTGTGTTCGGGGGCGTCCTGCCACAGCAGGCTGCCGCGACCCGGCTTGGGCGGCTCCTCCTCCTGCGTGTGCACGGAACGGGGCACCTTGACGCTGAACCGCGCGTCGCGCATCAGTTCGCGCATCTCGTTGTAGCCGGTGAACAGCCACGCCTCGTTGCCGCTCTCGAACACGGCCTTGGTGACCGGGCTCTGCTCCCGGATCTCGGCAAGGCCCTCCGGCGGAGCGAAGGGACACTTGCGCTCGGTCGGCAGGCGTGGCACCTGTACTGCTTCGGTCATCGTCGTCTCCAGTCCAGTGACTCCTGCGGGTACTGCCGTGTTGTCGGGCCGCTGGCGCGCTACCGGACCGGCAGTCGGGCCAGGCCAACGCCTGTGTCCCGGCCCGCTGCCCGGATTCCGTTTGCCACGCCGGCCACGGGTCAGCCGACGAGGCTGGCCTCCGCCTCCGTTTCCTCCGCCAGTTCGGTCTCGTCCACCAGCGAGGTCATGCCGGGACGCGCGGCGTTGACGAGCACGGCCATGTTGCCGCCGGGGTGCTCGTTGTCCGCCATCATCTGGTGCATCCGGCCGACGCCGGCGAGGTCGTCGCACGCGGTCAGGCAGGGGTCGAGCAGGCCGGACGCGATGAGGCTGGTGACCTCACGGCATTCCTTCAGGTCGGCGCCGTGCGAACCCTGGAAACGCTTCTGCCGCATCCACAGGTGGCGCAGGTCGGTGTCGCCGTTGTAGCCGCTGGTGCCGCCGCACAGGACGACCATGCCGAGCGTGTCGCACACGTACATCGAGGTGGGCACGGTGTTCTCGCCGGAGTGCTCCAACACGATCTTGGGAGCGGCGCGCTCGCCGAGGATCTCCCAGATCTTGCGGCCGAACGCCTGGGCGGACTTGTTCCACGACTTCGACGCCTCGCGGTCGTCCACATCGGGCAGCCTGCCCCAGTGGTCGAACTCGGTGCGGTTGATGGTGCCCACCGCGCCCAGCTTCATGCAGTACTCGGCCTTGGCGTCGTCGGAGACCACCGCGATGGGGCGACCACCCAGGAGCCTGGCGATCTGGATGGCCATCGAGCCCAAACCGCCCGCGCCGCCCCAGATCAGGACGGGGTCGCCGGGCTTGACGGTGTTGGGCGCCCAGCCCGTGAGCTGCCGGTAGGCGGTGCCCGCGGTCAGCATGTAGCAGGCCGCGGCCTCCCAGCTGAGGTTGGCGGGCTTGGGGTGGAGCTGGTAGTCGTCGACGAGGGCGAACTGCGCGAACGTGCCGTAGTTGACCTCGTAGCCGTAGGCGCCGAGAGACTTGGACACCATCGGGTCGCCGCCCAGCCGCACGTCCTCCGCCGTCTCGTCCCACTGGCCGGGCGAGAGCACGACGTGGTCGCCGACCTCGACGTTGCGCACGCCGTCGCCGATGGCCCACACGACACCGGAACCCTCGGAACCGCCGACGTGGAAGTCCTCCGGCTGCCCCATCTTCTGGCGCATCCTGATGACGTCGACGGGCTTGCCCGAGGCGGCCCAGACGTTGTTGTAGTTGATGCCGGCGGCCATGACCATGACCAGCACCTGGCCACGTTTCACCGTCGGCACGTCGATGACCTCGGTGGCGAAAGCCTGATCCGGCCTGCCGTAGCGTTCCGGGCGGATGAGCGATGCGTACATCTTCTCGGGAACGACACCCAGCGGCGGGATCTCCCCCACCTCGTACAGGGACTTCGACATCTGCTTCCTCCGATCAGGTGAGCGGGAGCGGGTGGTCGTGACCGGTCAGTTCGGTCCGGTCACGGAGTCGCCCGCGGTGGACAGTTCGCGCACGGTGCGGGAGATCTCGGTGTTGACCGCGTGCTGCTGTGCGGCGAGGTAGAAGTGGCCACCGGGGAAGGTGCGCAGGCTGAACCGACCGGTCGTGTGGTCGCCCCATGCCTCGGCCTCGTTGCGGCTGGTGCGCGGGTCCGACGTGCCGACGAAGGCACTGATCGGGCAGTGCAGCCGGGCCCCCGGCACGCTCCGGTAGGTCTCGATGGCGGTGTAGTCGGCGCGGATGGCGGGCAGGATCATCCGCAGGATCTCCTCGTCACCGAGGAGGGCGGCGTCGGTGCCACTGAGTTCCTTGATCTCGGTGACGACACCCGCGTCGTCCCTGAGATGGATGTCCTCGTCCCGGTACCGCGACGGGGCGCGGCGACCGGAGGCGATCAGGGCGTCGGGACCGGCACCCGCGACCCGCTGCCGCAACGCCACCTCGTAGGCGAGCACGGCACCGAAACTGTGTCCGAAGTAGACGGTAGGCCAGGCGTCGAGCGGACCGAGCGCGGAGACCACCAGGTCGGCCAGTTCGCCGATGTCGGACACCAGCGGTTCCTGACGGCGGTCCTGACGACCCGGATACTGCACCGCCAGTACCTCGATCCGAGGCGACAGA
The DNA here is from genome assembly GCA_903970565.1 of Candidatus Melainabacteria bacterium. Taxonomy (GTDB): domain Bacteria; phylum Actinomycetota; class Actinomycetes; order Mycobacteriales; family Pseudonocardiaceae; genus CAJCJE01. The sequence goes on from CAJCJE010000722.1 coordinate 4,541, forward strand.
CTCGCCGACACCGGGTGGAAGAAGCTCGCCGATCCGCCCGCGTGCGGGAAGCAGATCAACCGGGCGGCTCCGGGAGTCGCCACGTGGAAGCGGCGTACCCAGGTGTCGTCGTATCTGCCGGACTCCGTCACGTTCTCGTGCCCTCCTGTCGGGATCGCGTCCGCCGGGACCGGGGCGGCCCGGTCCCGTTTCGCCTCGGTGAACCTCGTCATAGCGGAATGTCCTTGTGGTCACCCCGCGAAGGTGCTGCGGCGGGTCGCGATCCTCTTGCGGTGCAACGGTTCGGCGCCTCGTCGCACCACACCGCCCCACTCATGTCCA
>CAJCJE010000723.1 GCA_903970565.1 Candidatus Melainabacteria bacterium
AGGAGTCGAACACGACCACCAGCGCGGCGAGCAGGAGCAGTACCGGGGCCAGGACGGGTACGTCGGAGAAGACCAGCGCGACACCGACCGCTGCCAGCGGGATGACCGCAAACAAGCAGAACGGGTCGATCCGCCCGAAACGCCGACGTTTCGCACCGCTCTCCCGATCGTCTCGGCCCATGTCAGTTATTTCGATATCCCTTCTCGGATGGCAGCCGGCTACTACCGTCGTTACCGCTGGTAGTAGAACGTTGTCGGTGATTCTACAATTCAGTTCGGGCTGTTTGCCTGGCGGCCACGGACTCAGCTGACCAGCAACGCTGCTATAACGTCAAGCCTCAGCTCGCGAATCGACCGCTTTTTCCGTTGATCGGCAGCGAATATCACCCTCCGTGTGTGATATTCGACATCTGCCGCCGCATTCGTCACCTACCGCACCTACCGCGCGGTGCGCGCCGGGCTCGTGCGAGGCTGGCCGCATGGATCACGCGCGGGACGCGAGCGGGGTGGAGAGTGCGGCGAAGGGAGCCATCGACGTCGACCTGGTTCGGGCCGGGACGCCGGGCTGCGCGCACCGGCTGCACCTGAACAACGCCGGTGCGGCCCTGCTGTCCCAACCCACCCTGGACGCGATGACCGGTCAGCTGCGGCTGGAGGCCCAACTCGGCGGCTACGAGGCGGAGGCCGCGGCGCGGGGAAAGATCGAGGACACCTACGCCGCGCTGGCCGAACTCGTCGGTGGTCGCGCCGAGCAGATCGCGCTGTTCGACAACTCCACGCACGCCTGGAACGCCGCCTGCTACTCGATCCCGCTGCGCCCTGGCGACCGGATCATCACCGGCAACGACGAGTACGGCAGCAGCGTGCTGGCATATCTACAGATCGCCCGGCGCACCGGGGCCGAACTGGTGGTGATCCCCAACGACGCGACCGGGCAGATCGATCTCGACGCGCTGCGCGCCGAGATCGACGAGCGCACCAGGATCATCGGCCTCACCTGGGTGCCGACCGCGAGCGGGCTGGTCAACCCGGCCGCCGAGGTGGGCGCCATCGCCCGCGCCGCCGATGCGCTGTACCTGCTGGACGCCACCCAGGTGGTCGGCCAGTTCCCGATCGACGTGGCGACGATCGGCTGCGACCTGCTCAACGGCACCGGACGCAAGTTCCTGCGCGGCCCGCGCGGCACCGGGTTCCTCTGGGTCGGCGATCGGGCACTGGCGCGACTGGACCCGTTCGTGGTCGAGATCCGGTCCGCGACCTGGGACGGCGCGCGCGGCTTCACCTTCGCGCCGGGCGCGCGGCGGTTCGAGAGCTGGGAGAACAGCTACGTCAATATCGTCGGGCTCGGCAGCGCCGTGCGCCAGGCCCTGGATCTCGGTCTCGCCGCGATCGGCGAGCGCTCCGGTCGGCTCGGCGCGCTGCTGCGCGAACAACTCGACCAGGTTCCCGGTATCACCACCCATGACCTCGGCAAGCGGCGCTGCGCCATCGTGACCGCCGCGGTCGACGGTCACTCGCCGGCCGAGGTGGCCGGGCGACTCGCCGGGGACGGCATCAACGTGAGCACCACGGTCGCCGAGCACACCCCCTTCGACAGCGAGGATCGCGGCGTGCACCCGCTGGTGCGGCTGTCCCCGCACTACTACAACACCGAGGCCGAGATCGACCGCACGGTCGCCGCGCTGGCCGCCATCGCGGCGAGTTAGCCAGCTAACCTCTGTCTTAAGTCTGGCAGGTTGGCACCCTCGATCCGACCCGGCTCCGCCGGTGCGCGCACCCGGAATGCGTGCTGCACTTCTACGACACCAGTCCGAAGCGCAGTCGCCGCTGGTGCTCGATGGCCGGTTGCGGCAACCGCGCCAAGGCCGCCCGGCACTACGCGAAGGCGAAAACGACCTGAGCGGGAATCGACAGTACACAGTGGACTGTCGAGATGTGGGAAAACCAGCCGGGCCGGTCGATGTCGACCGGCCCGGCTGGACACTGACGATGCGCTATATCGGCCCGAAAACCACGAAGGTCAGCCAGTCACCGTGACCAGGGTGCCGTAGGTGTCCATCGGCCAGACCTGGGCGGCGTTGGAGATCGGCAGTTCCACGCAGCCGTTGCTCTGCGGGTAACCATAGGAGGCCCGAGGGTACCCGTGCACCGCGTCGCCGCCGTTGAAGTAGGCGACCCAGGGGATGTCCGGATCGTCGTACTTCGTGCCGTCGACGTTGGTGCCCTTCATCTCGGTCGACTTGAACCGCTCGTACACCGGGAAGGTGCCCTGCTGCGTGGTCGCGCCCGGCACCCCGGTGTTGGCCAGAGTGCTGTAGATGACCTGACCGTTGCGGTAGACCTTCAGGTTTTCCGGTGACGACTCACTGGCGACCAGGTAGTCGTAGGGGTTCGGGTCGACCTGGCGAGCCGCTATCGCGGTGAGGAGCGCGCTCCACACCGAGGAACCGGCAACGCCGTCCATCTTCATGTTGTGATCGGACTCGAACGCCATGATGGCGCCCCGGTCCAGGACGTTCGGCCGACCGGGCTGCCACTGCGCGCTCAGCGTGGCGGGCACGCTCGACCAGGACCAGCTGAGCGCGCCGGCCAGCGGCGAGGTGTTCACCGTGTCCGCGGTGGAGGACTCGGCCTCGAGGGCCGAGGTCACCTTGCCCGGGAACGGGGTGGTCGGGTCGAAGGTGAACGGCAGGTAGTTGAGTTCGGCGAGCATCTGCTCGACCCTGGTCTCGCTGCCGGCCGCCACCTGGAAGTTGGTGGTCGTCGGGGTGGTCGACGTGGCCACCGTCCCCTTGACCGTCGCGGTCGCGCCGGGCGGCACGGTGACGGTCTCGTGGGCGTAGGGCAACCAACCGCCGGAGGGCACGAAGGTCATCGTCGCGCCCTGCCGGTTCCAGTTGCCCGCCACCGACGGGTTGAGCACCGGTGCCGGTGGGGTGGTGCTCAGCGGCATCGCGTAGGTGACGGTGAGCACCGCGTTGGTGGCCACACCGGTCGCGCCGGGGGTCGGCGTGATCGAGGAGACCAACAATGGCTGGGCGGTGCGCTTCGGCTGGGCCGACTGCCTCGCCGAGGCGTCGTTGGTCACCGGTCCGGCAGCGTTGCCACTGCTGCTGGTGTTGGCGCGCACGACGATCGTGCCGATCACCGCGACCAGCGCGACGGCGACGACGATGCCGAGCACGAGTATCCAGCGTTTCCTGCTACCACCTGCTGGTTCACTCTGAGGTAAGGCCATTGGTGCGTTCGCCAGTTCTACTGAGAAGGAAAACCTGATCCGGTGGTCGCACCGAATCAGCAGTCGGGGCCGACCGAGATCAGGATATCGACAAGCGGAGGGTGATCATTGTCAGCTCAGCGTTTTCACGGCTTGCCGGTATCGATTCTCGGCCGATGCCCGTCCAGGTAGGCGAGTCCTCGCCGTCGAGTCCTCGCCGTCGAGCCGATTTCTATGACGAACCTTGACCGCACCGTGACCTCCTCGGAGTAGAGGCCGCCGACAAATCGGCGACACCGACGATCGGATCACCACCCAGTCAGGTTATGACCAATTCCGTCGGTTCGCATCCGGAGCGGTAGCCCGGCCGTGAGATCGCGGTCCCACCTCCGGATCGAACCAACGGTCCGCCGCCGGATCGAACCAGCCGTCCGTTCAGGACGACGGGGCCGTCTGGCCGGTCTGGTCGATCATGGCGTCGATCAGGGTTTCCGCGGCGGAGCGGGCGAAGTCGAAGGGCTCGACCTCGTCCAGCGAGGTGGCCAGGGCGGTCGCCCCCTCGTAGAGGGTGATCAACTGCCGGGCCAGGACCTCCGGATTGCGCGCGCCGGCTTCGCGGCCGATCTCGGCCAGCCTGGCGAGCAGGGCGTGTTTGTGCGCGACGATCACCGTGCGGCCGGGATGGTCCGGGTCGGCGAGTTCCACCGCGGCGTTGTGCATCGGGCAGCCCCGGAAACGCGCGGACAGCCGGGGCCGCTCGAACAGCGCGAGCAACCGGTCCCGCGCGGACAGTTCGGCGCGGTCGAGGTTGCGTTCCCCGGCCGTGCCATGCTGGCTCATCAGTGCGAGGTAGGCGGCGACGAGTGCGTCCTTGCTCTCGAACAGCTGGTAGAGGGTCCGCTTCGAGACGCCCGCGACCTCGGCGAGTTCGCCGACTCCGGTGGCCTGGATACCGTGCCCGTAGAACAGCGTCCTGGTGGTGGCCAGGATGCGCTCCCTGGGCGCGGCTGCCTTCGTCGTCACCTGCTCCGTACTCATGCTGGCACAGTAACGACCGGTACCACCTGTTCCGCATCGACACTCCACGCGGGAAAAAGGTTCTGCCCTCCGCGACGACATTGAGGATACCGATCGGTTTCCTTTCTTGGCTCCGAGCGGTCGGCGCCGACCGAGGATGACCGGCCACGAATCAGCTGGTAGAACCACACCGCGGTGGGCGACACGGTAACCATCACCGTCGAGCAGCTGGGTAGCCAGACCTGTCGAATCGGCGCCGCCGGCGAGTCCGTCGACGCACCGGAAGCGTTCCGCGCCAGCCAGGAGGTCATCGGAAATGACTGAGACACAACAGGGTTCGCTGCGCGCGGTCGTGGACGGCGTTTATGCCTGGGTCCAACCGGATGGAACCTGGTGGGTCAACAACGCGGGCGCGGTCACCGGCCGGGACTCGGTGGTCCTGATCGACACCTGCGCCGCGGCAGGC
>CAJCJE010000724.1 GCA_903970565.1 Candidatus Melainabacteria bacterium
CCGCCACTACCAGCGCGTGGGCCTGAAGACAACCGAGATGACACTTCTTGCCCGGCTGGGCGAGCGCGCCGAACAGACCGCCCGCGCCACCCTCGGCCCCGACACCTACACCAGGCGGTATCACGCCGGTCACGCCCTGGACTACCCCTCCACCGTGGCTACCGCGCTGGGCGACACCACACCACCCGCCCGCCCCAACCACGACCGCGACGCCGGGAGCGGGAGGGTGAGCGGTGGCGGTGCAGGTGCCGAGGGCGTCGGCACGACACGGAACACCCGACGCCAGACGAATGTCCGGCGCGACCGGCCGGGACCACTCACTGACAAACAACAGGAAATCGCCCGGCTCCTGGGTGAGGAACCCGACCTTACCAACCAGGACATTGCCGACCGACTGTTCCTCAGCCGGCGGACCGTCGAAACCCACATCAGCCGCATCATGCGCAGGCTCAACGTCACCAGCCGCGCCCACATCGCCGTCTGGGGCGCCACCCACCCCGCCCCCACGCAAAGCCACTGACCCACGGGCTTCGCCGGCCGCCTCCGCTACGTGGCCGTGGCCGCGCCGCCCTGGTCTTGGGCTGCCGGTTCACGAACAGGGTCGTAGTCACGCACGACCGACGCCAAATCCGGGGTGTCCTCGCCGTTCCACGGGATGCGGGCAGCAACCCGCACCTGCGCGTCAACACCCGCGGCGTTACCTACCCCACCTCCTGGTCCTTGCGACCACCCGGACGCGGGTGTTGATGCGCTATGACCTATTGGGCCGTTTTTCCAGTGCCTGAGCACGTCGCCTGCGAGCCCTGAGCCCTGTGTGGTGGCACGGTGCTGCCGCTCGGTACAGCGAGTGTCTGTCCGCAGTCCGGGCACGAACCGTAGTCAGCCATCGTTACTCAGCCTCCCGCCGTGGTCAGGCGGTCCTTGGTCACGATGTTCTCCGGTAGAGAGTGGTCCTCGCTGCCCGGAGAGGATCGCACCACACGCAACTGGAACACCGTGCCGTCAACGGCGGTCACGACCACGTCGGGCAACCGCGCCTTGTCACCCGTGACGGTAGCCAGTTCGACGCCGGCGATCTCCGGACGTTCGCTCAACCGGTCGACCAGGTGCCGGTTGAATCGCTCGGCCCACATCGTCAGACCGCCTCTCGGGGAAGTTCGTAGTCCGCGTGCCGAGGGACGTTCGGCCCTTCGACCCGCCGAACCAGGACATGGCACACCGCGCCGCTGGCGAACGACCCGTTGACGCGGGTGTGGTCGGTCGGCTTCGTCGCGACTCCCGGCGCGGTGGTCGCACCCTCGATTTCGGGATGGTCCTCGCTGGTCAGGCACTCGACGAGAAGCCGATCCAGCTCAGCCAGGCGCATCGTGATCCTTTCGTGTCACAACATCACGGCAGGACAACACCGCCGTGTCGACCTTGATCGTGGCCACTGGGCGACCTTGCCTCGACAGAGGACGGCCGACCGGTGAACGAGGCCGGAACACGGTAGCTGGGAAAGAGGGCCGGGGTACAACGGTGCCAGCCACGGAAATCCGTGGCTGGCACCGTCCGAACGAGTGATCCCTGCTTGCGGGGATCAGAAATTGAGGCTGGCCGAGGCGTTGGTCGGCAGAGCCGAGCTCAGCGCCCCGCTGGAGAACACGTACTGCCCGGACTCCACCGACGGAGCCTGGGTGGTGCCGATGTCGCCCTGGGTGATGGCGAGGCTCGACTTCGGCACCGTCACGGTGACCGTCGTCGACGCGCCGGCCGCCAGGTTCACCCTGGTGAAGCCGACCAGCCGCTTTGCCGGCACCAGCGGATCGCTGATCGGCTGCGACACGTAGATCGGCACCACGAGGGTGCCCGCCTTGCCTCCGGTGTTGGACACGCTGACGGTGACCTTCACCTTGTTGCCGGCCTTCGCCGCGCTCACCGCGCCGAAGCTGTAGTTGGTGTAGGACAGGCCCGCACCGAACTGGTACAGCGGCTGGTAGACCGGGCCGCTGCCGTTGTAGGTGTTGGGCAGGGTGAGCAGCCGGTAGCTGTTCGGGTTGTCGGTGCTCTGGTTCGGCCAGGACACCGACAGCCGACCACTCGGGTTGACCGCGCCGTAGAGCACGTCCGCGACGCCGTTGCCGCCCTGGGAACCGGGCCGCCAGGCCATCAGCAGACCGGCCGGGGTGACACCGCCGGAGCCGTTCTCCAGCGAGCCCAGCGCCAACGGGCGGTCGTCGATGACGACCATGATCACCGGCTTGCCGGTGGCCACCAGCGCGGCCACCTCGGCCTGCTGGTCGGCCGGCAGGCTCGGGTCACGCTGGTCGTTGGGGCCCTCGGAGCCGGGGCCGTGGCCGACCACGACGACGTAGTCGTCGGTGCTGCCCTCGGCGGCGACCGCGGCGGACTGGGTGGCCGCGTAGGTCACGTTCGCCCCGCCCTGGGCCTTCAGGCCGTCCAGCACGGTGACCGCGGTCTCCGGGCTACCGGTCGGCACGCCCTGCCAGCCGATGGTCCAGCCGCCGAGGGTGTTGGCGACGGAATCGGCACTCGGGCCGGTCACCGTGATGTGCGCGGAGGTGGACAGCGGCAGCGCGTTGTTGGTGTTCTGCAACAGCACGCTGGATTCCGCGGCGGCTTGCCGAGCCACTGAGGTGTCGGCGTTCTCGCTCTGGTCGGCCTTGGCGGCGTCGACGTAGGGGTGGTCGAAGATGCCGGTCTTGAACTTCAGCGCCAGGACGCGTTCGGTGGCCTGGTTGATCCGCGACATCGGGATCAGGTGGTCCTTCACCGCCGAGGTCACCGCGGCCTCGAAGGGCGGCCCGTCCAGCGGCACCATCGTCATGTCGACACCGGCGTTGATGGCCAGCGCGACCGCGTGCTCGTAGTCACCGACCAGGTGGTAGCTGGTCTGGAGCGCCTCGACGTCGCCCCAGTCGCTGACCGCGACCCCGGTGAAGTGCATCTCGTTGCGCAGCACGGTGGTCAGCAGGTAGTGCGAGGAGGTCGCCGGTACGCCGTCGATGGCGCCGGAGTCGACCATCACGGTGTCCGCGCCGGCATCGATGCCGCCCTGGTAGGACGGGAACTCGTCGTCCTGTAGCCAGTTCAGCGGAACGTTGGCGTCGGTGCGATCCAGACCGTCGCTGGCGGCGCCGTAGCCGGCGAAGTGCTTGACCGACGCGGCGACCTGGCCGCTGGACTGTAGGCCGGCGACACCGGCCGCCTCCATCGCGGCGTCCAGCGTCGGGTCCTCACCGAAGGACTCGTAGTAGCGGCCCCAGCGGGTGTCCATGTCGACGTCGGCGACCGGGCCGAATCCCCAGCGCACGTTCGTGGCCAGTGCCGCCGCCCCCGCGGAGGTCTCGGCCTGCTTCTCCAGGTTCGGGTCGTACGTTGCGCCCATGCCGATCTCGGCCGGGAAGATGGTGTCACCGACGACGTTGCTGTGCCCGTGCACCACGTCCGCGCCGTAGATGATCGGAATGTGCAGCGGGTTGTGCGCGATGGCGTACGCCTGAATGGCGTTGATCGCGTTCGCCCAGTCGGCCGGGGTGTCCGCGCCGTTGACGTTCTCGGTGGGTGGGGAGCCACCACCGGAGAGGATGGAACCGACCGCCTGCGTGCCGAGGATGCTCTGCGCGCAGGTCAGGTTCAGCGGACCGGCGCCGTAGTTGCAGTTGCCGACGAGTTGGCTGACCTCGACCTGGGTCATCTGGCCGATCTTCTCGGCCAGGGTCATCCGCGAGACCAGATCGGTGGCCCGCGCCTGCGGGGACGCCTGCTGGTTGAGATATAGGGGCTGGTTGTCGGCGACCGCCGAACCGGAGCTACCGGCCACGACGACCGAGGCGGCCACCGTCCCGATCGCCGCGGCGACCGCGACCAACGACCGCCGGCCGAGTAAGCGCTTTCTTGTCATCCGGACTCCTACTGACGTGGTTCGCACCGGGCGCCTCCGTTGGGCCCGGGCAGCACCCGCCCTGGGCTTGATCGATAACGGGCGTTTCGATGCTTGACCGCACCAGCCCGCGAGTCAATAGATTGCGGAACCCAATACCCGGGATGACCAGTCTGTAAATTTGTTCATCTTTTCGCTCAGACCACCGCGCGAATTGGTCCGTGAGCTGTGTGGGTGAGGCCGAACGGCCACCACCGGTCGGTCGGATGCGGCTTTTGGGGATCTTGCCTACCAATGGCGGGTGCGTTTCGCGACGAATTCGGGAGATGCTCCCGATGTCCAGTAACCCCGTCGAGGGCAACGCGGAGAAAATTTGTCTGAATCGAGAGGGTCCAGAAGAGGTCGTGGGGTCGTGGTCGCCGTCGGCGTCGCGGCACTGACGCTGGTGGGTTCGATGACCGCTCAGGCATCACCGGCGGGGCCGACCGGTGCTCCCGCTCCCAGCGCGACCGTGAGTGTTCCCGGCGCGA
>CAJCJE010000725.1 GCA_903970565.1 Candidatus Melainabacteria bacterium
GCGCACGCGGACATCGAGGGCCGCCGCTTCCTCGGCAAGAGCCTGCTTCTGCCCTGACCGTTTCAGGGGCGACGCGGCGCTCAACCGACCGTCCGTCTTCCCGCCCTACGTGGTCTTGACAGCGCGCGCGAGCCGCGTCACTCCGTGACGACAGTTAGAAAGGAAGTTTTCCTAACTATCGCTCCAGCGTCACCGAATAACCGTTAGCGCGTCACCTGCCACTCCTCACCCCGCCAAGGAGCGTGTATGCGAACCCGCCGAACAGTGTTGTTGGTCGTGGCCGCCACGACGACAGCATCCCTGCTCTCGTTGTCCCTCACCATCGGTTCCGCGCAAGCCCAGCCGACGCGCGACAACGCGACCCCGGCCGCCACTGCCGCCACGACGGCCCACCCCTTCCCCACGCACGTCACCTACAAGACCGGCGTCATGCCCTCGGCGTCCCCGGCCACGCGCGACGCGGCGGTGGAGAAGGAATACAAGTCGTGGAAGTCGACCTACCTGGTGCACGGCTGCGCCTCGGACGAGTACTACATCTCGACCAAGGGGGACGACGACGCCAGGAACGACGGCCCGGTGTCCGAGGGCCAGGGCTACGGGATGAACATCATCCCGCTGATGGCCGGCTACGACTCCGACGCGCGGACCGAGTTCGCCGGACTGTGGAAACTGGTCAAGGATCACGAGGACAAGTACGGGCTGATGGAATGGCAGCTGGATGGCAAGACCTGCAAGTACTACAGCGGCGGCACACCCGACGGTGCCACCGACGGTGACCTCGACATCGGCTACGGCCTGATCCTGGCCGACAAGCAGTGGGGCGACTACGCCTCGGACGCGACGACCTGGCTGGCCAGCTTCTACGCCCACGACGTCGCCTCCGACGGGCACCTCAAGTGCGAGGACGACAGCGACGACACCACCGACACCCGCCCGTCCGACAGCATGATCGACCACCTGCGCGCCTTCGCCGCCTTCGACCCCTCGCACGACTGGGCCAAGGTCATCGCGAAGCAGGAGGCGCTGTTCACCTCGCTGGCCAAGAACTACTCCCCCAGCGCCGGCCTGTTGCCCGACTTCGTGGTCGACGCGAACACCACCCATCCGAAGCCGGCCCCGGCCAACTACCAGGAGGACCAGCCGGACAACATCGTCGGCTACAACTCCATCCGCGTGCCGTGGCACCTGGGCACCGACGCGCTGGAGAACGGCACCAGCACCGCCGCGACGGAGTACAAACTGGCCAAGGACGAGTCGGAGTGCCTGGACTCCTTCTCCAAGGGCGTGCCGGCGAACGTCTGGCCGCACATGAACCTCAACTGCACCGGCCGCTCGACCGACGGCAGCGGCAACAGCGACACCGAGGCCGAAGAGGCCGGCGACTCGGTCGGCCCGGCCGCGATGGCCTCCGGAGACCAGACCTGGACCAACGCCATCTGGGCCGAACTGGCCAAGAACCCCTTCGGGGACGGCTACTACGGCGAGACCATCAAGATGCTCGTCTACATCGTGATGGCCGGCGACTACTGGAACCCGGCGACCATCTGAGTTCCCACGTTGTCGGGGCCGAGGGCGAACACTCGCTCTCGGCCCCGTTTCGTCGCGCTACCTTCGAGGTTCAGGCGTCGAAACGGCCGGCCTTCGCGCCGTCGAGGAATTCGTGCCAGGCCGAAGCCCCGAAAACGAACTGGCCGGCCCCCCGACTCTTCGAGTCCCGCACCCCCACAGCCAACCGGTCGATCCGCACCTCGACGCAGTTCGCGCCATTGCTGCTGCTGTAGGAACTCTTGAACCAATCAGCCTCAGCGATCCGGATCTCGACACAGTTCTCGCCGTTCGACCCGCTGCGCGAACTCGTGAACCAACCGGTGTCCCGCGCAGCGCTCGCCATGTCTACATCTCCCTGTGTATCCGCTCTATCAGTAGATGGGATTTTACCTTACTCAAGGACAGTTCCCACACCCGATAGAACGCGCGGAGCATGTCGGAGGTGTCCGCCTCGGTGTCGTAGTAGGTAGACGGACCGGCGGCGGTTTCCGAAAATCCAATGGGCGCGCCGCGCTGGCCGAAGCCGAACACCAGCAAGCACCTGCCGCGCAGCGGGTTACCGTAGACATCGTTGGGCAGTACTCGCACGGTCAGATCCTTGTGCCGGCCGATCAACATCAGGATGTGTTCGAGCTGGTCACGCATGGTCTCCCACTTGTCCACCTTCGCGTGCAGCGCATCCTCGGTGATCACGAACCGGAGGATCTTCGACTGCTTGGGCCGGAACAGCTTGGCCAGCCGCTCCAACCTGAAGTTCAGCCGGTCCTCGCCCTCCTGATCGTCGCGCTCCCACCAGATGCCCTCTCCTTCCGCGACGATCGCACGCGCATAGTCCTCGCTCTGGAGCTGGCCGGGAATGATGCCGGTCTCGTAGCAGTTGATCTCGGTCGCGTTGCTCTCCAGATCCGCGAAACGTTGGTAGGCATCGGGAAGCGCGTCAATATGGGTGCGCCGCTTCTGCCGTTTGCGAGCGACCTCGCCCAGCGTCAGCGTGGTCCCGCGGTCCTTGCCGGTCACGTCGTAGAGGGTCAGCAACACCTCCAGCTCCTCGGCGCTCGCGGTCGCCGAGCCGTCCTCCAGCGCGACGATCACCGAGCGGACCTTACCGATGGCCTCGGCCGCAACCCCCTGTGACTTGCGCGCGTCTTCGCGGAATCGCCGCAGCGCGAGTCCGAGTTGCCGCCGTTCGAATGTCTGCCGCGCCTGCCCCATCGTGCCGTCCTCCCCGGTCGACATCACCCGTTCGGGGTGATGTAAAAGTCCGACTGTCGGATCTAATGTAATTATGATGACAGTCGGACTTGCGACATCCACCATAGCGCTGAACTGAAAGGACTCCCGAAAATGCCGCTCTATCGAGAAACCGGCGTGTCTGTCGAATCCTGGGTCGAAATGGGAAAGGAAGTCAGCACTCGTTACGAAGTCGACCAACTCAACGACCAGGCGACCTTGTTCTTCGGCGCGCAGGACGACTACGTGCTCTGCCTCAGCCGGGACACTCTCTGCCAGGTGGCGAAACTCGCCGAGCAGGCACACGCGGAACTGCGCGACGCCGCCCTCGTCACAGGTGACGAGGGCGGCGTCGACTGAACGGACTCTGGCGGAGTTAGCGGCGACCGGAGTTAGCGGCGACCGCCGGACAACAGCGGCGCGAGGAACTTGCCGGTGTAGCTCTTGCGGACCTTGGCGATCTCCTCGGGCGTGCCCTCGGCAAGAATGGTGCCACCGGCGTTGCCGCCCTCCGGGCCCATGTCGACGATCCAGTCGGAGGTCTTGATGACATCGAGGTTGTGCTCGATGACGATCACCGAGTTGCCCTTGTCGACCAGGCCGTTGACCACGCCGAGCAGTTTGGCGATGTCCTGGAAGTGCAGACCAGTGGTCGGCTCGTCGAGGATGTAGACGGTTTTGCCGGTCGAGCGCTTCTGCAACTCGCTGGCCAGCTTCACGCGCTGCGCCTCGCCACCGGAGAGGGTCGGCGCGGGCTGGCCGAGTCGGACATAGCCGAGGCCGACGTCGACCAGCGTCTTCAGGTGCCGGTAGATCGCGTTGATCGGCTCGAAGAACTCGGCCGCCTCCTCGATCGGCATGTCCAGCACGTCCGCGACGGTCTTGCCCTTGTAGTGCACCTCAAGGGTCTCCCGGTTGTACCGGGCGCCCTTGCACACCTCGCAGGGCACGTACACGTCCGGCAGGAAGTTCATCTCGATCTTGATCGTGCCGTCGCCTGCGCACGCCTCGCAGCGCCCGCCCTTGACGTTGAAGGAGAACCGGCCCGGCTGGTAGCCGCGCACCTTCGCCTCGGTGGTCGCGGCAAACAGCTTGCGGACGTGGTCCCAGACACCGGTGTAGGTGGCCGGGTTGGAGCGCGGGGTGCGGCCGATCGGCGACTGGTCGACCTGGACCAGTTTGTCGACCAGGTCGACGCCCTTGATCCTGGTGTGCCGGCCGGGGACCTGGCGGGCGCCGTTGAGCTTGTTGGCCAGCACGGTCGCCAGGATGTCGTTGACCAGAGTGGACTTTCCCGATCCAGAAACGCCGGTGACCGAGACCAGGCAGCCGAGCGGGAAGGACACGTCGATGTCGTGCAGGTTGTGCTCGCGCGCGCCGACCACGGTCAGCTGCCGCTTGGTGTCCACCGGGCGGCGCAGGGCCGGGACCGGGATCTCCTTGCGACCGGAGAGGTACGCGCCGGTGAGCGACGTCTCGTTGGTCAGCAGTTCCTTGTAGGTGCCGCTGTGTACGACGTGTCCACCGTGCTCGCCGGCGCCGGGGCCGATGTCGACGATCCAGTCGGCGGCGCGGATGGTGTCCTCGTCGTGCTCGACCACGATCAGCGTGTTGCCCAGGTCCCGCAGCCGGGTCAACGTCTCGATGAGCCGGTGGTTGTCGCGCTGGTGCAGTCCGATGGACGGCTCGTCGAGCACGTAGAGCACGCCGACCAGACCGGAGCCGATCTGCGTCGCCAGTCGAATGCGCTGCGCTTCACCACCCGAAAGTGTGCCGGCGGCGCGGTCCAGTGACAGATAGTTGAGGCCGACGTCGAGCAGGAAGCCGAGCCGGGCCTGGATCTCCTTCACCACGCGGCCGGCGATCATGGTCTCGCGCTTGCCGAGCTTGAGGCCGCCGAGGAAGTCGGCGCATTCGGCGACGCTCATCGCGGACACGTCGGCGATGGAGCGCTCGCCGTACTTGCCGTGCTCCAGCGTGACCGCGAGGATTTCCGGCTTCAACCGGGTGCCCTGACAGGTCGGGCAGGGCACCTCCCGCATGTAGCCCTCGTACTTCTCCCGCATGTACTCCGACTCGGTCTGATCCTGGCGGCGTTCCAGGAACGGGATAACACCCTCGAAGTTGGCGTAGTACGAGCGCTCCCGGCCGTAGCGGTTGCGGTAGCGGACGTGCACCTGCTCGTTGACACCGTGCAGCACCGCCTTCTGCACCTTGGCCGGCAGCCTGCGCCACGGCGTGTCGGTGCGGAAGCCGAGCGTCTCGGCGAGCGATTCCAGCAGCCGCAGGAAGTAGTCGGCGGTCTGGCCACCGGCCCACGGCGCGATGGCGCCGTCGGCGAGGGACAGTTCGTCGTCCGGGACGACCAGCTCCGGGTCGACCTCCTTGCGCACGCCGATACCGGTGCAGACCGGGCAGGCGCCGTAGGGAGAGTTGAACGAGAAGGACCGGGGTTCCAGGTCGGTGACGGTCAGCGGGTGGCCGTTCGGACAGGCCAGGTGTTCGGAGAACGTACGTTCACGGTCGTCCGATTCCTCCGGCTCGTCCACGAATTCCATCGTGACCAGGCCGTCGGCCAGGCGCAGCGCGGTCTCCACCGAGTCGGTGAGGCGCTGTTTCGCGCTCTTCTTCACCGTCAGCCGGTCGATCACGACGTCGATGTGGTGCTTTTCCTGCTTCTTGAGCTTGGGCACCTCGGTCAGCGCGTGCACCGCGCCGTCGACCCGAACCCGCGAGTAGCCCTGGGCCTGGAGCTGGGAGAACAGGTCGAGGTACTCGCCCTTTCGGCCCCGGATGACCGGCGCGAGCACCTGGAAACGGGTGCTCTCCTTCAGCGCGAGCATCTGGTCGACGATCTGCTGCGGGGTCTGCCGGCTGATGACCTCGCCGCAGGTCGGGCAGTGCGGTTTGCCGGCGCGCGCGTAGAGCAGTCGGAGGTAGTCGTAGACCTCGGTGATGGTGCCCACAGTCGAGCGCGGATTGCGGTTGGTCGACTTCTGGTCGATCGACACGGCGGGCGAAAGGCCCTCGATGAAGTCGACGTCCGGCTTGTCCATCTGGCCCAGGAACTGGCGAGCGTAGGCCGACAGTGACTCGACGTAGCGGCGCTGTCCTTCGGCGAAGATGGTGTCGAAAGCCAGGCTCGACTTACCGGAGCCGGACAGCCCGGTGAACACGATCAGGCTTTCCCTTGGCAGGTCAATGCTGACGCTGCGCAGGTTGTGCTCGCGTGCGCCGTGCACGACAAGGCGGTCGGCCACGAGGGTCCTTTCGGCAAAACTATCGGTGGTCGGGTGGGCCACGACCAATCCATTGTCACACACAGTCACAGCTCGGCAAGGTTCGAGCGTCACGCGGGCACCACATGGACGGCCTATGTCAGCCGCCAACCATGCTAGGACTCCGCGCCGACAAAAACCGGTCCGGGCAACCCGAGGGGAAAGATCTCACCCGGCCGAACCTCTACCGAATAGTAATGAACCGCCCTAGTCTGGGAACTACCGCCAACCATTTTGCCTGGTTTGACGTTGGCACCGATCGGGTAAGGGTGTCACGCACAGTCGTTCGTCGTCGCGCAGCGCAGTTCCATCAGCTACCAGCTCGTGACGGACCCAGGGTTCACCACTCAACGCCGAGGAGGGTCATACCCAGATGACCACGCCCGTGCCCTCGCCGAACGCGATGCGTTCGTCAACAGCAGTACCCGCCCCCCGCGCCGAGCAATCGGATGTGCCCCACTCTTCTGATGTTTTCGGTGACGTTTCCGGCCAGCCCGAACAGCAGGCACTCGCGCAGGCCCTGGCCGGCCTCACCCTGGCTCGGCGGGCCCAGAGCAGAGTGGACGAGATCGTGTCCGCGCTGGACGAAGGCACCGC
>CAJCJE010000726.1 GCA_903970565.1 Candidatus Melainabacteria bacterium
CACCAGCCGGCCGAGCCAGGCCATCCGGGACCTGCCGCTGCTCACCGAGGCCGAGCGGCACCGGGTGCTGACCCGGTTCAACGACACGCACCGCGCGCTGCCGGCGGGCAACCTGCCCGAACTCATCGAGGCTCAGGTCGCCGCGCACGGATCGGTGCCGGCGATGGTCGCGCCGGAGGAAACCCTGACCTACCAGGAGTTCAACGAGCGGGCCAACCGGCTGGCGCACCTGATCGCGGCCCGGCACATCGGTCCCGAGCAGACGGTGGCCCTGGTCCTGCCCCGGTCGATGGTCAACAGCCTCGCGCAGGTCGCGGTGTACAAGTCGGGCGCGGCCTATCTGCCGGTCGACCCGGCCTATCCGCCGCAACGCATCCGGCACCTGTTCGACGACGCCCGCCCGGACCTGGTCCTGACCAGCACCGAGTACGCCACGTCGGTACCCGGTGTCGACGGCGCCGAGGTGCTGCTGCTGGACGCGGCGCAGGCCAGGATAGAACTGGCCGGGCAACCCACGCACGACCTCACCGACGACGACCGGGTCGCGCCGCTGCGGCCGGATCACCCGGCCTACCTGATGTACACCTCGGGTTCGACCGGCACTCCCAAGGGCGTGCGGGTCACCCACGCCGGCCTGGTCAACATCATGGTCACCGGGATCGCCGACTACCGGATCGGAGCGGGCGAGCGGGTCATGCAGTGCGCCTCACCGGCCTTCGACCCGTCCGTGCAGGAACTGGGCATGGCGCTGCTGGCCGGTGCCACGCTGGTGATGCCGCCCACGGGGCCGATCCTCGGCGCCGAACTGCTGGACTTCCTGCGCGAGCACCGGATCAACTACGTCACCGTGCCCCCGGTGGCCCTGGCCACCGTCCCGGACCCGGCCACCGTCGGCGGACTGCCCGACCTGCACACCGTGGTCGTCGGTGGCGACGCCTGCCCGGCCAGCCTTCTGGACCGGTGGGCGCCGGGCCGGTACCTGATCAACGCCTACGGGCCGACCGAGGCCACCGTCGCGGTCTGCTGGAGCCGGCCGCTGACGACGGGCTCCGGCGCGCCGCCGCTGGGCGCCCCGATCGACAACACCCAGATCTACGTGCTGGACAAGGCACTGCGGCCGGTGCCGATCGGCGTGCGCGGCGAGTTGTACGCCGCCGGGGTCGGCCTGGCTCGCGGCTACCACGACCGGCCGGGGCTGACCTCGGAGCGGTTCCTCGCCAATCCGTTCGGGGCGCCCGGCAGCCGGATGTACGCGACGGGTGACGTGGTCCGCTGGCGGCCGGACGGCGAGTTGGAATTCCTCGGGCGGGCCGACGACCAGGTGAAGATCCGGGGTATCCGGATCGAACCCGGTGAGGTCGAGGCCGCGCTGCGCGGCCATGACACGGTCGCCGACGCGGTGGTGGTCGCGCACGAGGACCCACCGGGGGTGCGGCGACTGGTCGCCTACGTCACCGCGCGGCCGGACACGTCCGCGCCGCGAACGGCGCAGCTGCGCGAGTTCCTCCGGGGCAGGCTGCCCGAACACCTGGTCCCGGCCGCCTGCGTGGTGCTGGACGCGCTACCGTTGTCCGCCAACGGAAAGCTCGACCGCGCCGCCCTGCCGGCCCCGGAGTTCGGCGCGGACCAGGCGGAGCACGTCGCGCCGAGTGGGCCGGTGGAGACCGCGCTGGCCGCGATCTGGGCGGAGGTGCTCGGCGTGGACCGGGTCGGGGCGCAGGACAACTTCTTCGAACTGGGTGGCGACTCGATCCTGAGCATCCAGGTGGTGTCGCTGGCCCGCCAGCGCGGCCTTGCCATGAAGTCCAAGGACCTGTTCCTCAACCAGACCGTCGCGGCCCTGGCCGGTCAGGTCACCATGACCGACGACACCGGCCGCGAGAACGCTCCGGTGGTCGGTTCGGTGCCGCTGACCCCGATCCAGCACTGGTTCTTCGACACGCACACCGCCCGGCCGCAACACTTCAACCAGTCGCTGCTGGTCGAAGTTCCCTCCGATGTGGACGAACAGGCGCTGGCCGCCGCGCTGGCCGGGCTGCTGGCCCACCACGACGCGCTGCGGATGAGGTTCGAGCGCGACGAGGACGGCCGGTGGCGCCAGTACAACCCGCCGGTCGAGGACGTCCAGGTCCTGCACGGGCACACCCTGCCCGACGGCGGCGAAGCGGAGCGGCTGGCCGAGGTCGAGCGGGTCGCCGACGACCTGCACGCCGGGTTCGACCTCGGCACCGGACCGCTGGTCAAGGCGATGCTGTTCGACGCGGGTGGCGCGCCGACCCGCTACCTGTTCCTGGTTGCGCACCACCTGGTGCTGGACGCGGTGTCCTGGCGGATCGTGCTGGCCGACCTGTCCACGGCCTACCAGCAGGCCGTGGCGGGCGGGCCGGTGGATCTCGGGGCCAGGACGACCTCCTTCCTGGACTGGGCCACCCGGCTGGCCGAACACACCACCACCGGCGGCTTCGCCGGCGAACTGGACCGCTGGGCCGGCGTGAAGTCGCTCGACCTGCCGGTCGACCATCCCGAACCGTCACGGGAGCAACCGCGATCGCCCAAGGTCGACGTGTCGGTGGGGTTGACCGCCGAGGACACCGAGGCCCTGCTGCGGCTGGCCCCCGCCGTCTACCGCACCCGGATCAACGACGTCCTGCTCACCGCGCTGGCCAAGGCGGTGACGGACTGGACCGGTGGCTCGGCCGTATCGGTCGACCTCGAAGGCCACGGCCGCGAGGAGTTGTTCGACGACATCGACGTGTCCCGCACCGTCGGCTGGTTCACCTCGGTCTATCCGGTTACCATCGACCTGGCCGATGGCTCCGGGCAGCCGTGGCGGCAGCTGGTGCGATCGGTGCGCCGGCAACTGCGGTCGGTGCCCAACAACGGTCTCGGCTTCGGCGCGCTGCGCTACCTCGCCGAGCCGGGGATACGCGACCAACTGTCCGATGGGGACGCCTCGATCGCCTTCAACTACCTGGGCCAGTGGGACGGGTCGGCGGGTGGTTCGGGCAACCCCGACGACCTGCTGCGCGTCGTGCACGGCTCGATCGGCCAGGAGCACGATCCGGACGCTCCCGACACGCACCTGCTCGAAGTGGCCGGTGGCGTCCAGGACGGCCGGCTGAGCTTCTCCTGGCTCTACCGGCCCGACCGTCTGGCCGAGCCGACCGTGAGCGCGGTCGCCGAGGGTTTCGCCGCCGCGCTGCGGGCCATCGCCGAAGACTGCCGGGGGTCGAAGTGACCGAACAGACCGAACAAACCCAACAAACCGATACCGTCGTGGTTCCCCTCGGCCGCAACCGCAACTACCAGATCCTGTGGGGCAGCCAGGCGCTGTCGATCTTCGGCGTGAACGTGACCTTCATCGCCTTCCCGTTGCTGGTGCTCGCGTTGAGTGGTTCACCGGCCATGTCCGGGCTGGTGCTCGGCGTCAGCGCGGCGGCCGAACTCGCCGCCGGCATCCCGGCCGGCGCGCTGGCCGACCGGTGGAACCGCAAGAAGATCATGCTGGTCTGCGAGGCGGTGCAGACGGTCACCACGGCCGGGCTCGTGCTCGCGCTGTGGTGGCACCTCGCGAACGTGGTGCTGCTACTGGTCGTCGCGACCGTGCTCGGCGCGTGCGAGTCGGTGTTCCGGCCGGCGGAGACGGCGAGCCTGCCGACCCTGGTACCCACCGAACAGGTCTCCGGTGCCGTCGCCGGCAACGCGGCCCGCGCCTATCTCGGCAACCTCGGTGGCACCGCGGCCGGCGGTTTCCTGTTCGCGGTGGGCCGGTTCGTGCCCTTCGTCGCCAACCTCGTCGCGCACGGCTGCTCGTTCCTGGCCCTGCTGTTCCTGCGCCTGCCGCCCCGCGAGCCGGCCCCGAAGGCGCCGGTCCGGCAGCTCGGTCCGGAAATGCTCGCCGGGCTGCGCTTCATGTGGCAGCAGCGGCACATCCGGGTGACCTCGCTGTGCGCGGTACTGCTCAACCTGTTCTTCAGCGCCTTCTATATCGTGATCATCGTGCTGGCCAGAACCAGGGGGATGTCCTCCGGGGAGATCGGCATCATGGCCGCGATGCTCGGCGTCGGGGGCATCGCCGGCTCCTTCGCCGCGCCCTATCTGACCAGGGTGCTGCGCCCGTACCTGTCGATCGCCAGCGTGTTCTGGACGCTGACCGTGCTGACCCCGGTCGCCATCCTGATCCACAACGGCTACCTGATGGGCCTGCTGTTCGCCGCGATGGCCCTGTTGCCCCCGGCCGCGAACACCGCGATCATCTCCGAGCAGCTGCTGCGCACTCCCGACGAGCTGCGGGGTCGGCTGTCCGGGGTGCTCGGCGTGCTGGCCGGGGTTGCCACGGCGCTCGGACCGACCCTCGGCGGCGTCCTGGCCCAGGCGCTGCCCGGCGCCGAGGCCGTGCTGTGCTGCTCGGCCGGTATCGCCGTGGTCACCATCGGGGTCACCGTGAGCCCGACCCTGCGGCACTTCCCGGCGCTGACCACCCCCCTCCCCAAGACCGAACTCGCCGCACAACCCACCGAGAAGGGAAATATCGATGGATGAGGACAACACCACATACCAGGTGCTGCGCAACGAGGAGGAGCAGTACTCGCTCTGGCCGCTGGCACTGGCCGTCCCGGACGGCTGGAACGCCGTCGGCAAACAGGGCAGCAAAGCCGACTGCATGTCCTATGTGGACGAAGTATGGACCGACATGAGACCACGCAGCCTCCGCGAGCAGATGGCTGACGACGCGAGGAAGCAGCCCCGATGAGCCTGACCGACCTCGGCGTGCCGGACACCTGGCCGGAGCCGACCACCTTCGACGACATGATCGCCTGGTGCCGCGAACAGCGCCGCAACGGCCCGGTGCGCTACAACGAGCACCAGCAGGGCTGGGAGCTGTTCGACCACGCCGATGTCGCCCGCGTGCTCTCCGACGCGGCGATCTTCTCCTCGGACTTCTCCGGCCTGGCCCCGAGCCAGGAGGATTTCGACCTGTTCATCAAGGGCGACATCACCGGGGTCGACCCGCCGCGCCATCGCAAGCTGCGCAACCTGGTCAGCCAGGCGCTCACGCCGAGGACGGTCGCCGCGCTCGGCCCGCAGATCAAGGCGCGCACCAACGAACTGCTCGACGGACTCGACGGCGCGAGACAGTTCGATCTCGTCGACGCGCTCGCCGACCCGCTGCCGATCATGGTCATCGCCGAGATGCTCGGCATCCCGATCACCGACTGGTCGATGCTGCGCGACTGGGCCACCACCATGCTGGGCAGCGACGACGTGCGCGACGACACCACCACCGAGGACATGGCCAACGCGCTGAAGGATCTCGCGCCGACCGTGCGGGAACTCAACGCCTACCTGCGGGCCCACGTCCAACACTGCCGCACGCATCCCGGCGAGAACGTCACCAGCCGGCTGATCGCCGCCGAGGTCGACGGGCAGCGCCTGGACGACGAGGAGATCCTCGGCTTCGTCGGCGCGGTGCTCTCCGCCGGGCACATCACCATGACCGCGATGCTGACCAGCGCGGTCGTCCTGTTCGAGGACAACCAGGACACCGCGCGCGAGGTGCGCGCCGATCCGGCGCTGCGGCCCTCCGCGCTGGACGAGGTGATCCGCTGCCGGCCGCCGTTCCCGCAGATCGGCCGCCGCACCACCCAGGAGGTCGAGGTCGCCGGCACGACGATTCCGGCCAACGCGATGGTCTCGCTGTGGGTGGCCGCCGCCAACCGCGACCCGGCCCGGTTCACCGACCCGGACCGGTTCGACGTCCGCCGCAAGCCGAACCCGCATCTGGCCTACGGTCACGGCATCCACTTCTGCGTCGGCGCCCCGCTGGCCAGGCTGGAGGCGTCCGTCGTGCTGGACACCCTGTTCGAGCGCTACCGCGACATCACCATCGCCACCGATTCACCGGTCGAGTTCCGCAACCCCTGGCTGATGAGCACGGCCAAGCGGCTGCCCCTGGCGGTGACGCCCGCCTGAGGCGCCCCGGTGCCCATCCGAGGCGCCGGTGCCGGCGGCCATGTGCCGCCGGCACCGGCGGGACGAAACCCCGGCGCGGGCGAGGGCCGGGGTCGCGGACTCCGGGAAGATGAGGGGAGCCCGTGACGCCGAGTACCGAGCCCGCAGGGTTCAGGTTCGGTCGAGGGTGAACGAGGACACGCCGGCCGTGTTGTCCACCAGGTAGCGGTTGACCGCAGTGTTCCAGCCGGGGGTGGCCAGCACGGTGCCACCCGCGATGCCGGTGTGCGCCGTGCCGTCGACGCTCGCCTGGCCGGCACCGCCCGCGAGCACCACCTGCGCCGGGACACCGCCGGGCACGCGCACCTCGAAACTGGACGCGCCGCCGGTCATCCGCACCGGAACGGTGCCCTGCGGCGCGGGCAGCACGGCGGTGATCCGGCTGGCGCCGGCGT
>CAJCJE010000727.1 GCA_903970565.1 Candidatus Melainabacteria bacterium
GTCGAACAGGCCGAGGATCACCGCGATGATGGTGTCCCCGAACATCGGATGCGTCCGCATCCACAAGCTCAACCGCCGCACGGCTCCAGGTTAGGCAGCCGCTGCCGGTTCGACGTCACCCTGGGGGACGACATCCCCGCCCTCGCGGCTACCTCCGTGGACGGACGCATTCCCGCCGGACGCGTTTCTGACGGTCGTTCATGGCACCATTTCCGACGCCGGTCCTCCCGGTGAGGATCGCAACGATGATCTCGGTGAGAGGTGCGTCCGTGAGTGAGCACAGCGAACCGGCGGCCTTCGCGGGGCCGTTGTCGGCGGCGGTGGCCGGCCTGTGCGACCGGTTGCGGCCACAGGTGTCCCCGGCGACGGCGGCCGGCCTCGCCGACGTGCTGCACCGGCTGTCCGCGCCGTTGCAGGTCGCGGTGGCCGGCCGGATCAAGTCCGGGAAGTCCACTCTGGTCAATGCGTTGATCGGCCGCCGGGTCGCGCCGACCGCCATCGGGGAGTGCACGCACCTGGTCACCCGGTTCTCCTACGACCCGCTGGACCGGATCGAGGTCATCTTCACCGATGGCACCAAACAGGTGCTGCCCTTCGACGCCGAGGGCATGATCCCGGCAGAACTCGGCGTCGAACTCGACCGCGTCTCGCACCTTGAGGTGTACCTCACCAACGCGGTGCTGCGTGAGCTGACCGTGATCGACACCCCCGGTCTCGGCTCGCTGGACGCCGGTTCGGTGGCCAGGACCGAGCAGGCCCTCGGCACGAGTTCCGGTGCGGGCAAACCAGTCGACGAACTGGCCGACGAACCGGTCGACACGCTGGACACGGTCTCCGCGAACGCGGTCTCCGGCGCGGAGGCCGTGCTCTACGTGCTCACCCAGTCGGTCCGCGCCGACGACCGCGAGGTGCTTGCCGCGTTCTCCGCCGCGACCGCGAGCCGCGACGCCGGACCGGTCAACGCGATCGGGGTGCTCAACAAGGCCGACACCGTGGTCGCCGAGTCGGTCGCCGGCTCCGGCGGCGACGTCTGGCAGGCCGCGCAGCTGCTGGCCCGCCGGCAGGCGCGGGTGCTCGGCACCAGGGTCGCCGACGTGCTGCCGGTGATCGGGCTGCTCGCCGAGTCGGCCGAGACCGGCCGGTTCAGCTCCGCCGACGCCTACGCGCTGCGCAGCCTGGCCGAACTCGACGCCGACACCGTCGCCACCATGTTGGTCTCCGCCGAGCTGTTCACCACCCTGGAGGCGCCGGTGCCGGTGGCCACCAGGGCCGCGCTGCTGGCCCGGCTGGACCTCTACGGCATCGAGTGCGCGATCACCGCGATCCGTGAGGCACCCAACATCACCACCGGCTCGCTGCGCCGCCTGCTGCTGGACCTCTCCGGTCTGGCCGAGGTGCGCGGCCGGTTGGACGCGGTGTTCCGGGCCAGGGCCGACGGCATCAAGGCCGCCGCCGCGCTCGCCTCGATCGTCGCGATCACGGCGGCCTCGGGCACCGACGACGAGCGGCAGCGGGTACACGACGCGATCGAGGTGCTGCTGGCCAAACCGCAGGCTCATCAGCTGCGGCTGCTCGAAGCGCTCACCCTGGTCGCCTCCGGCGCCGTCGAACTGCCCGGCGACCTGGCCGAGGAGGTGCTGCGGGTGGGTAGCTCGGTGCGGGTGGACGAGCAGTTGGGCCGGCCCGGCGCGAGCCCCACCGAACTGGCCGAGCACGCGCTGGAACGCGCCGGCTGGTGGCGTTCCTTCGCCTCCTTCGGCGCGACCCCGGCGCAGAGCCGGGTGGCGCACGTGGTCCATCGGGCGTATTTCCTCATCTGGCAGCGGCTGCGCGAGCAGGCCGAACCGCAGCACGGGGCGCGGGGGGGATGACGTGGGCATCGAGGGAACTTCTCCGCCCGAGCGTGCGTCCGAACCGGATGTGAGGCCCGAAGAAGTCGACCTGATGGCCGTGGACCCGATCGATCCCTATGGCCTGCTGGAAACCGCGCTCTCCGAGCGGCGGGCGGTGGTGCTGCTGTGTCTCTACGCGCTGGACCGGGCCCGCAGTACCGGGGTGGCCACCCAGCTGGAACGGGGCCTGGCCGAGGTCGGCATCCGCGCGCTGCGCCCGGACGGCGAACGCTTCGACCCGGCCCGGCACGAGGCCGCCGGCACGGTGCCCACCGACGAGGCCGAGCTGATCGGCACGATCGCCGAGACCGAGGCGGCCGGATTCGTCGACCACGGTCGCGTGCTGCGCGCACCGGTCGTGCTGGTTTATGCCAGGCGCGAAACCTCGTGAACCTCCCTCGGACCGTCCGGGAGACCAGGGACACCCTCCTGCAACTGCTCGCCGACCTCGACCCGGCCAGTGCCGGCTGGGCCGCCGCGCAGCGCCGTGGCCAACCGGCAACGCCGAGCGTCGTGGTGGTCGGTGAGACGAACCGGGGGAAGAGTTCGCTGGTCAACGCCTTGCTTGCGGAGCCGAACCTGTCCCCGGTCGACGCGGACGTGGCCACCGCGACCTACCTGGTGTTCGGCCACGCGGCGAGTTGGCAGGCCGCCGCCTGCTATCCGGGTTCGCTGCCGCCGGTGCCCATCGACCTGCCCGACCTGCCGAACTGGGTGGTCGCCGACCGGGAACTGCCGGCCGGCGCGCTGCCGCCGCGCTACGTCACCGTCGACGGTCCGGTGCCGCTGCTCGAACGACTGACCATTGTGGACACTCCGGGGGTCGGTGGGCTGAACTCGATCCACGGCGAACTCGCCAAGGCGGCGTCGGCGGACGCGACCGCGCTGCTGTTCGTCGTCG
>CAJCJE010000728.1 GCA_903970565.1 Candidatus Melainabacteria bacterium
GTCCAAGCCGGATGAACCCGCCGTGCCCAAGCCGGCCGCACGCAAGCCGGCCACGGAGAAGCCCGCAGCGGACAAGCCGGCCACGGAGAAACCAGTCGCGGACGAGCCCGCAGCGGCGGACAAGCCCGCTCCCGCGAAGCCGTCTCCGGTCACGCCGGCCCCGCCGAGCGCGGCCAAGCCGGTGTCCGCTCCGGCCAAACTGGAACCGACCAAACCGGAGCCCGTCAAACTGGAACCGACCAAACTGGAACCGGCCACGGTGCCGGCGGCGGTCAAGACGACGAACGGGACGGCGGTCGCCTCGCTCGGCAGTGGCGTCCAGGAGGAGACCCCGGCGCCGCCTCGGCTACGAGTGGTCACCGAATCCGATTCCGAGCCGATCGACCTGCTCGACTACGCCGGTCCCTCGGTACTCAAGCGCGCCATTCCGCTGGTAGCCGGCATTGTCCTGCTGCTGTTGCTGATCCGCTGGCTGCGCCGCCGCTGATCCTCGGCACTTCGGTGCCGCCGCAAGGACATTCGCGGCGGCACTGAAGGAGAAGCCGATTCGGGATGTCGTTCAGGAGCGCTGGGCCTTGCGCAGCGCGGCGACCCGGCGCAGCCGGTCCTGCCAGTAGTCGTTGATCTCGCCGTCGGCGGTAGCCGCCGCGAGCAGTTCCGGGTCGGGCGCCGGACTCGTCGTCGGCACCGGCAACCAACCCTGCCGTGGCCGCGGGGAATCCGCGACCACGTCGGCGGTGAGCAGCGACAACGTGCCGAGGCCGCAGGCGAAGTCCAGTTCCGGCAGGGCGCCGGCCAGCGCGAGGCCGGCGGCGAGGCCGACGCTGGTTTCCAGCGCCGAGGAGACCACGCACGGCAGCCCGCACGCCTGGGCCACCTCCAGTGCCCGCGCGACACCGCCCAGCGGCGCGACCTTCAGCACCGCGATGTCGGCCGCGCCGGCCACCGCGACCCGCAGCGGGTCCTCGGCGCGGCGGATCGACTCGTCGGCCGCGATCGGCACCTCGACCCGTTTGCGCACCGCGGCGAGGTCCGCCAGTTCGGGGCAGGGCTGCTCGACGTATTCCAGGCCGGCGGCGGCGCGGTCCAGTTCCCTGATGGCGCGGATCGCGGTGTCCACGTCCCAGGCCGCGTTCGCGTCGACCCGAACCGCGCCGTCGCGGCCAATCGCCTCGCGCACGGCCGCCACCCGCTCGCAGTCGTCCACAAGGGACGTTCCGGGGTCGGCGACCTTCACCTTCGCGGTCGAGCAGCCCGAGGCGCGGACGATCTCGACGGCCCGCTCCGGGGAGACCACCGGCACCGTGCAGTTGATCGGAATCCGGTCGCGTACCGGCGTCGGCCAGGACTGCTCGGTCGGCTCGACGGCGCAGTCCAGCCACGGCACGCACTCGGCGTCGGGGTAGTCCTCGAACGGACAGAACTCACCCCAGCCGGCCGGTCCGCGCACCAGCATTCCGTTACGCACGGTGATACCCCGGAAGCGGTTGCGCATCGGCAGCGAGTACACCACGGCCGAGGCGAAGTCGATGTCCACCCACCGATCATCGCACCGGGGCCGCCGGCAATTCTCCGAGTCGGTGTTTGGTGCTGGTGGAGGTGGGTAACCACAGGACGGGTCGGGTCCGGAGCGTCGGGGTTGCCGGGCCCGGCGTGAGTGTTCACCGGCCTGACAACGGGGTCACACCGGTGGACCCTGGCACCGTTCGCCTCGGCCAGCCGGCCGGCTCTCGGTGCGGGGTCGGCCGGCTGGCCGGGATCGGCTGCCTGGGGAGCCGAGCGCCGGAGAGATCGACCGAGGTCTCAGCAACGCCGGAAACGCTGTCTCGTACGGTATGCGCTATGGACAGCGTGCGGATGGTTGCGGACTGGCCGGTGCCGAATGCCGCAGCGGTTGTGCTGGGCGGCAACGGGGCCGTCCTCGGCGCCACGGGTGAGCAGGACCGCGAGTTCACGCTCGCCTCGGTGACCAAACTGCTGACCGCCTACGCGGCCATGATCGCGGTCGAAGAGGGCGCGATCGAGTGGGACCAGCCGGCCGGCCCGGAGGGGTCCACCGTGCGGCACCTGATCGCGCACGCCTCCGGCCTCGCTTACAACGAGCACAAACCGGTCGCCAAGCCGGGAACCCGCAGGTTGTACTCGAATGCCGGTTTCGAGGTACTTGCCACCACCATCGCCGAGGCCTCCGGGATCGCCTTCCCCGACTACCTCGACGAGGCGGTGTTCCAGCCGCTCGGCATGAAATCCTCCCGGCTGGCCGGTTCACCGGCCTCCGGTGGCGTGTCCACCTGCGCGGATCTCGCCGCGTTCGCCGCCGAACTCCAGTCGCCGAACCTGATCGCCACCGCGACCTTCACCGAGGCGACCCAGGTCGTGTTTCCCGGCCTGTCCGGAGTGCTGCCCGGCCTCGGACACCAGCGCCCCAACGACTGGGGGCTCGGCTTCGAGCTACGTGACCACAAGAGTCCACATTGGACTGGAGAGCGCAGCGCGCCGTCCACCTTCGGCCATTTCGGCCAGTCCGGCACCTTCCTGTGGGTCGACCCGGTCGCGCACGCGGCCTGCGTCGCGTTGACCGACCGCGACTTCGGCGACTGGGCCAGAACCGCCTGGCCGGCCTTCACCGACGCGGTACTCGCCGAACTGGCCGGCTGACCCTCGGTCCGGCCGGCCAGCTCGGGACGAACCTAGCTCGCGGCGCGCTCCGCGACCGGCCTGCGGCGCAGGGCCGGATCGGTCAGTGCCGGCGGCTGCCAGGCACCGTCCGCGCGATAGGCGTCGGTCTCCGGCGGCACGATCGCGTCGATCCGGTCCAAGGTCTCCTCGTCGAGGACCAGTTCGGCGCCCTTGACCGAGTCGGTCAGCTGCTGCATGGTGCGCGGTCCGATGATCACCGAGGTCACCGCGGGGTGGGCGGCGGCGAAGGCCACGGCCAGTTCCGGCAGGGAGGCGCCGATGCTCTCCGCCACCTCGATGAGCTGCTCGACGAGGTCCAGTTTGGCCACGTTCGCCGGAATCTCCAGATCGAACCGGGCCGGCATCAGCGCGGGCCGGCCGCGAGTCAGGTCGATCGGCCGGTTTTTGCGGTAGCTGCCGCTCAGGAAGCCGGAGGCCAGCAGACTCCAGGTCAGTACGCCCCAAAAGTACTACTTAACGTGATGATCATGATTTCGTCCGAGGAGATGCCGTGTCAGTCGACCTCGGGGAGGGCGGGGCCGAGGAGGTCGTCGGCGTCCATGATCGTGTAGGCGTAGCCCTGTTCGGCGAGGAAACGCTGGCGGTGCGCGGCGTACTCGGTGTCCAGGGTGTCCCGGGAGACGACCGAGTAGAAGTGCGCCTGCCGGCCGTCGCCCTTGGGCCGCAGCAGCCGGCCGAGCCGCTGTGCCTCCTCCTGCCGGGAACCGAACGTGCCGGAGACCTGGATGGCCACGGACGCCTCCGGCAGGTCGATGGAGAAGTTCGCCACCTTCGACACCACCAGGGTGCGCAGCTCACCGCGCCGGAACGCCTCGAACAGCTGTTCGCGCTCGGCATTGCGGGTCGAGCCCTGGATGACCGGCGCGTTCAGCTCGGCGCCGAGGTCGTCCAACTGGTCGAGGTAGGCGCCGATGACCAGGGTCGGCTCGTCCGGATGCCGGTCCAGGATCGCCTGCACCACCGGCATCTTGGTCCGCGCCGTGGAACAGATCTTGT
This sequence comes from Candidatus Melainabacteria bacterium, assembly GCA_903970565.1. Classification (GTDB taxonomy): domain Bacteria; phylum Actinomycetota; class Actinomycetes; order Mycobacteriales; family Pseudonocardiaceae; genus CAJCJE01. The sequence goes on from CAJCJE010000728.1 coordinate 3,697, forward strand.
AGCGCTCCTCCGGCTCCGCCGTCGCGTAACCGATCCGCTCGGCGTCGGTGAGGGTGACCCGCACCTCGACGCATTCGGCCGGCGCGATCCAGCCCTGGGCCTCGATGTCCCGCCACGGCACGTCGTAGCGCTTCGGCCCGATCAGCGAGAACACGTCACCCTCCCGGCCGTCCTCGCGGACCAGGGTCGCGGTCAGGCCCAGGCGCCGCCGGGACTGTAGGTCGGCGGTCATCCGGAACACCGGGGCGGGCAGCAGGTGCACCTCGTCGTAGATGACCAGACCCCAGTCCCGCGAGTCGAACAGTTCCAGGTGTCGGTACTCGCCCTTGGTCCGGCGGGTGATCACCTGGTAGGTCGCGATGGTGACCGGGCGGATCTCCTTCTTCTCGCCGGAGTACTCGCCGATCTCCTCCTCGGTCAGCGAGGTCCGCGCGATCAGCTCCCGTTTCCACTGTCGACCCGCGACGGTGTTGGTCACCAGGATCAGCGTGGTCGCCTTGGCCAACCCCATCGCGGCGGCCCCGACCATCGTCTTGCCGGCTCCGCAGGGCAGCACGACCACCCCGGAACCACCGGCCCAGAAGGTGTCGGCGGCGCGGCGCTGGTAGTCGCGCAGCGTCCAGCCCTCCTCGACCAGGTTGATCTCGTGCGCCTCGCCGTCGACGTAGCCGGCGAAGTCCTCGGCGGGCCAGCCGACCTTGAGCAGGGCCTGCTTGAGCCTGCCGCGCTCGCTCGGGTGCACCAGTACGGTGTCGGAATCGATCCGCTCGCCGAGCATCGGCCGGATCTTCTTGTTGCGCAGCACCTCTTCCAGCACCGCGCGATCGGTCGAGGACATCACCAGGCCGTGCACCGGGCTGTTGAGCAGCTGCAACCGGCCGAAGCGGGCCATCGTGTCCACCACGTCGACCAGCAGCGGCTGTGGAACCGCGTAGCGCGAGTAGCGGACCAGCGCGTCCACCACCTGCTCGGCGTCGTGGCCGGCGGCGCGGGCGTTCCACAGGGCCAGCGGGGTGACCCGATAGGTGTGCACGTGCTCCGGGGCGCGTTCCAACTCGGCGAAGGGCGCGATGGCGATCCGCGTCTCCTGCGCGAGCGGGTGATCGACCTCCAGCAGCAGGGTCTTGTCG
>CAJCJE010000729.1 GCA_903970565.1 Candidatus Melainabacteria bacterium
CCAGATTCCCGAGGCGGAGCCGCTATCTTGATCCCGAGCCACGATTTGTTCCTGACCGCCCGGTGTGGCGGCAACGGCCATCCTGGATGATCAGACGATGCCGGACCAACCGATGCTTGCGTGGGCAACACGCGTCGCCGAGGTAGAACTGTCCACCGAGTTGCCACGCCGATGGGCGCATTCGCGCAGCGTTGCCGCCCAGGCTGCCACCCTGGCGTCGCTGCTCGGTGCCGACGCGGACCTGCTTCAAGCCGCTGCTGTCCTGCACGATGTTGGGTACGCGCCGCGGCTGGCCCGCACAGGATTCCATCCGCTGGATGGCGGCCGATTCCTGCGTGCCGAGCACGGCGCCGATGACGCGTTGGTTCGCCTGGTGGCGAACCATTCATGCGCGCTGCTGGAAGCTGACGAGCGCGGTCTCCGGACCACCCTCGAGCAGGAGTTCCCGCTGCTCGACAGGCCGTTGCTGGTCGATGCGCTGATCTACTGCGACATGACCACTACGCCGACCGGCGCGGTGACCACGGTGAACGCCCGGTTGGAGGAGATCTTGGACCGATACGGCGAGGACAGCGTGGTGGGTCGATTCATCCGCCGCGCCGCGCCCGAACTGACCGAAGCCGTGGTGCGTATCGACGCACGGTTGGCCACCGGCGGATCACCGATGTAGCCGTGGGCGCTCCCGCAGGATACGACCTGCGGGCACACGCTCCGCCGAGCAGAGCAGGGACGGATATCAGCCGCGCCGCACCTGCGGAACCGCCGCCGGTTGTATCGGGTCGACGTCGTCCGCGACGCCTTCGCCGGGTGGCTGAACCTGGTGTAGCGATACCGTCCTGGTGTGACGTGGCACGAGAACGACGATGGCGATGGAAGCGACCCGGTATTGATCCACACCGAGGCGATTCTCGCCGCGGTGGACGAGAACGGGGTTAAGGATCAGGATGTCTATCGGGACGCGACTGCAGCGCTTGCCGCGTCGAAGATGTTCCTCCCCACCCTGACCACGTGGGCAGGAATTTTGGCATCGACACACAGCAAGGCCGAGCAGCCATTGGCGTCTTGCCTTGAGGATATCCCGGGCGAGGAGTCCCGGGATCTCATTCGCCGGCACGGTCGAGCCTTGATCAACGGTGTTCGCGCCGCGGATGGTCCTGGGGGCGGGGAGATCCTGCGGCAGCGCTGGGCCAGGGTCCTCGAGGTTTTCTCCGAACACGACTTGACCTTGTTGGCGTGGGCGATGGCCGTGACCGTCAAACCAGTCTTGACGACGCTTGGTGGGCTGGAGCGCTACCGTGCCGTGGGAGCCCTGGTCCAGGGATCGCTCGTGAAGGAGAGCCCGGTGGACCTTGCCGGGCCGACGGTCGCGGCGCTGTGCGCCATCGCCCATGGCGAGGTCGAGGCAGGCAAGCACTACCTGGCCCCGTATCCACCACGACAGGTCCTCGTCGGCGTCCTGATTCCGCTCGCCGCTCAGATCATGCCGGCGAGTGCCGAAGCCGCAGCCTATGTCGTGGACAGCAGCGGTGTCCCCGAGGCGGTAGTTGACCCGCAGGACAAGGACTACGTGTTGCTCAGCGGCCTTCTCACCTCGTTGCATAGCCAGGACCTGGACCAGGCCAGCGCCTCGGCCGCGGCGATTGACGCCGCCACTGTTGACGAGGTCGCGGTGCTGACCTGGAATCTGGCCGCCACTCTCGGCGTGTACCTCGGCGCACGGTTCACCAGGAATTCTCACGTTTCGTGAGGGCATCCGGGAGCGACCGCTGTCCGCGAAGGCGACGGCGCTGCCGGCCGATACCCGACATCACCGAGCCGACCCCGGTGGGGCGCGGCAGGACTCACAGCACCCCGACAGACAGCGCACCCAGGATGTGCTCGGCGGGCCGCTGTCGTCGGTGAACGGCACCCACGTGGCCGAGTGGATGGCCGCGCGTGGCCACCCAGCGGTAGGCCCGGTTGCTGACCGCCGTGGGGAACGCGATGCTGGTCAGCATGGACAAGATGCACCAGTCGGCGGCCCAGGTACGTGGAAATGAGCTCGTGTTTCGCGCCTCGATCGCGCTCGGGATCGGCGACGACGACGCCGTGGGCGCGGTGGCGGTGGCCGAACACGGCAGTGAGCGCGATGCGCGAGCCTGGGTCGAGGCCGAGTTGCCGCGTGCCCAGTTCCCGGACTGGGTCGCTCGCCGCCCGCACGGTACGGCCGGCGCGTTTCTCTACGGCCAGATCGAGTGTGGTTGGCACGCCCCGGACCGCGACCAGGGCGTGGTGTTCGAGCCTGATCTGGATGCCCCGGGTTGGGACGCCGACCTGCTCGACGGCCGGCTGAGGTGGCGGTCGAGCCCGTGAACCACGCTGACCCCGCGCGCCGACTCGCATTCGCGGCAGCGGCTAGCACGGAGCGGGGAGATGGCCAAGCGGCCGTCGCCGACACCGCGCCGGAGTCGGAACAGGGCCGGCAGCCCAGGCGGTGGCGACCGCGTCCATGCTGCACGGGGTAGGTGCGCCAAGCCCGGCCGCCTAGGATGGAGTTGGTGAAGTTTCCTGCCCGCGGCGTGCCCCTCGTGCTCGACGGTGGCCTGGCCACCGAGCTACACGCTCGTGGGCATGACCTATCCGACCACCTGTGGTCCGCTCGTCTGCTGGTGGACGACCCTGCCGCGATCGTCGCCGCGCACCGAGCGTTCTACCTCGCTGGGGCTGCCGTGGTCACCACCGCCAGCTACCAAGCGTCGTTCGCTGGTTTCGCCGAGCGCGGTGTCGGCCACGCCGACGCAGCCGCGCTGCTGCGGCGCAGTGTTGAGCTGGCTGACGCGGCGCGGGACGACCTGGCGCAGGACAGGCGCGACCGATGGGTTGCCGCGTCGGTCGGCCCCTACGGTGCGGCGCTGGCGGACGGGTCGGAGTATCGGGGCCGCTACGGGCTCAGTATCGCCGAGCTGGCCGCGTGGCACCGCCCTCGCCTGGAGGTGCTGGCCGCCGCCGGCCCGGACCTCCTCGCGCTGGAGACCATCCCCGACGTCGACGAGGCGGAAGCACTCGTCGACGCAGTGGCCGGGCTCGGCGTTCCCGCCTGGCTCACCTACACCATCGCGGGTAGCCGCACCCGCGCTGGACAGCCCTTGGCGGATGCGTTCGCCGCGGTCGCCGAAGCCCCCGACATCGTCGCGGTGGGGGTGAACTGCTGCGCTCCGGGCGACGTCGCACCGGCTATCGCGGTCGCGCGGGAGGTGACGGGCAAACCGATCCTGGTGTACCCGAATAGCGGCCAGGGCTGGGATGGGCAGCACTGGACGGGACCACGCGCCTTCTCGGCCGAGCTGGCCGCAGGCTGGATCGCCGATGGCGCGTGCGCGGTCGGCGGGTGCTGCCAGGTGACACCAGCTGACATCGCCGCCGTGTCAGAGGTTCTGCGCTCAATCACGGCGCGTGGGACAGCGCGAGCCGCAGAGCGCGCGCCAGGTCTCGAACAGCATCAGGCGCGTCGGTGCGGTCCAGCCGACCCAGTGCCTGGTCGATAATCGTGTCCGCGCGCCGGGAACCGAGGTATCCCGCATATCGCAACAGCGCCACCATGGACCCTTCGGCGTTGGACCACGACCGATTGGTGATGTGACTCAGCAACGCCGAGGCGCGGTAGCTGTAGTAGGTTCGCGTCCGCCGCTCGGGTATGCCGTTTGCGGCGACGTCGAAAAAGTCCAGCGCCTTCGTCGGGCTGCCGAGGTCGACGGTCAAGGTGCCCTCGTGCCAGGCGAACTCGGTGTCATCCACCCACCATGCCCACGGCGGATCGTCGTCACGAACACCCTCCGAATGCAGGTTCTTGGCCCGCCGCAGCTGCCGTAGGGCGTCTGCTTCGGCGCCGAGCTGCGCGAGCGCTCTGGCTTCCCTCAAACGAAAAAGCGACTCCACTCGCGGCGAGAGACCTTTCATACTCAGGGCGTACCGGACGATGTCGAGACATTCCCGACCACGGCCCAGGTCTCCCGCATGCATCGAGATGTTCTGCAAGATGAACAGCTCCATACTGCGGTTGCCGGCGGCACGCGCAAGCCTGAGTGCCTGGGTGTTCAGGTCCTGCGCTTGACCGTGGTGTTCCGCGTCGTAGAGGCTCCATCCAGCGACTTCGGCGATCTCAGCGACGGCCGACAACGCGTCACTCGCCAGCCCGCGCCTGATCTCGCTGGTCTCGATGCGGTGCAGAGCCTGATGGAATCCCTGCACGATCAGCTTCGAACTGATGCCACCACCGTGCTGCTGATCGAGCCGCACGTAGTCCTTGATATCCCGATGGAGTCCCTCGACATACTCGAGATCCATCGGCGAACCGGACAGCTTCCGCGCCCTGAGCAACTCGAGATGGCGAGCGTCGGAGCCGGCCGGCGCCCACAGATAGGGCGCAACGTACTTCCGCGCGCGTTGGCGACGTTCGGCGCGCGCCGTTTCGATCGCACCGATTCGCTGGTGGTCTTCGTTCTCGCACACCTCGTCATACTGCGCGACGAGCGCACCGTGCGTGCCATAGGCGGAGTCGGCAATCTCCCAAAACTCGCGCTCAGGGAATTGCCGGCCCGCCTCGATATGCGAGATCGTCGTTCGTGAATAATGCGTCAGTCGGCCCAGGTCTGTCTGGTTGAGACTCGACCTTTCCCGGTACTTCGCCAAGGCCAGCCCCAACGCGCGCCGCGGTTCCGGGATTCCCTCCAGTTGACCACCCATAGCCCCCGCTCCCCGACGTTGTGGCCCGCGTGCGTGGGCCGGCACCCAGGGTAGCGATCGACCCGCGTCTGCGGGAATGGCTGGGTGTGGGACATACGCACACACCCCTACGCACGACCGTCCGAACGCGGTGTGCTGGGTCCTGTAGCGCACCGAAGCGCTACATGGCTTGTGCCGACGTAACCCCGACACTCGGTGCCGAGCCACTCGGCCGGTGACCGGCCCGCGCGCACGCACGACGGCGCGACCCCCAGGGGGTTGGTCACCGGCCGTCCCAGCACAGCAATACGTGTGCCTCGGGAAACTCGCCACGGCGACGCGCCGATGACCGTGGTTGAGAACAAAGAGAAAAGTTCAACGACAGAAAGGACGGTACGAGCGTGAACGAGACCAGCGGCGAGATGACGACCGAGACGGCGGTGCTGATCGATCTCGGCGACGCGGCCGAGATGACGCAGGGCGGCGACGGCGGCGGCAGCGAGGACAAGCGCAGGGAATACGCCTAACTTCTCGCCCGGTGGTGCCCGGCGAGAAGCTTGCCGGGCACCACCGAATGCACCGCACACAAGGAAAGGTGGTCGTGAATGTTGTGGTTCGGAGGGTTCAGCGGGCCACTCTCACCTCGCCGCGTTCCGCTGAACCGGCGCCCTATCTGGCCCACCGTACCGAACGTGTGGCGAGTGGGTGAGTGGCCTGATTCTCTGTTTCATGAGGCACACAACCCTCACCGTTCGGTAGCCGTGGCTGGCCCGTGCGGAGCGACGCGCGCGGACGTGACGCGTCTAGCCATGCACGGTGTGACCGGCACCGTGGCGTGGCGCTGGCCCGGCTCGTACACCGTCATCGAAATCGATGAACGCGGCACGACACTGTGGACTGACCTGGGCGGCGCGTGTCCCCTCTACTTCACCGGCACCGACCACGGCGTCTACTGGGCATCGAGCGCACGGGCGTTGGCCGCGCTGAACGGCGGACGGGTCGACCACGACAGGCTGGCAGCGGGATTGCTGGCCCCAGCCGCGCCCGCCCTCGTGGCCGCCCGGTCCGCCTTCGCCGGTGTCTGCCTCGTCCCGGCCGGCCATCGATTGTTCCTGCCGGCGGCCGGCCAACCCGAGGTCCGAGCGGTCTGGCGACCTCGGCCACAGCCCGGCGACCACCCCGTTCGCCTGCGCGCGGAGCTGTCCGCAGCCGTGAGCATCCGCGTGGACGCCGCGTCGAGCCCGACTGTGGACCTCTCGGGCGGGTACGACTCCTCGGCGCTGGCGCTGCTGGCCGCCGAGCGAGTGAGCCCGGAGCACGCCATGACCGCGGTCACCGTGCACGCGGACGGAATCACCGACGGCGGCGACCTCACCTACTCGCACGCGGTGGCCGAGCATCCGGGCATCGCCCACCGGCTCATGCCCATCGGCCGGGCACAGTTGCCCTACAGCGCATTGGACGGGTTGCCCGCGACCGATGAGCCGGCGCCGTCCACGATCGCGCACGCCCGGTTCTCCGCCCAACTCCAGTGGATGCGCGCGGTGTGCCACTCCGATAGCCACCTGACCGGCGACGGCGGCGACACCCTGTTGTGCTCCCCGCCGACGATGCTGGCCGACCTGATCGCCGCCCGGCGATACCGCCGAGCACTAACCGAAGCGCTGGCCTGGTCGCGGCTGCGTCGCATCTCTGGTCTGCCCCTGCTAGCCGAGGCGCGCCGCACCGCACGTACACTGCGCAGCGCCGCGCTGGGCGCGCTGGCGCACTCGTTGCGTCAGGGCCGGCCGAGCGGCGACGAGTCGGCCGGCTGGTTCTCCGTGGCCGCGGCTCCGGCGTGGGCAACCCCGCAGGTCCGGGAACGGGCGGCGAACGTCGCAGCGGACGCGGCCGATCTGGCAGAGCCGGACCCGGACCACGACCTCACGGCGTACGTGATCGCCGAAGCGATCGCCGAGGTCGGACGCTCCGCCCGCGCGGACGCCCAGCTGGCCGAGGCCGTCGGGATCGCGCTGCACAACCCGTTCACCGACTCCCGCGTCGTGGACACCTGCCTGTCCATCCCGTTGGACGACCGGCCGGGCCCAGCCGAGTACAAACCGATCCTGCGGTCGGCCATGGCCGACCTGTTTCCCGCCCAGCTCGCCGCACGCACCACGAAAGGCAGCTACACCAGCGACTACTATGGCGGCATCCGCGCCAACCTCGACGCCCTGTGCGGCCTGGCCGACGGCCACCTGGCCGACCTCGGCCTCATCGACCCGGCGGGACTGCGCCGGACGCTACGACTGGCGGCGGCCGGTGTCTCGACCGCGTTCATCACGGTCGAGCCCGTGATCCGGACCGAGGTCTGGCTGCGGGCCATCAATGCGGCACCGGCCGTGCCGTGGACGACGATGGCTGACTTCCACGACACCCACGACCTGCCGGGGGCGGCGTGAACACGCCATACGTGACCGCGCCGGCCCACGTCGCCGCGTGCGATCTTGGCGATGACACGGCAACGGTGCTGGTGAACTACCGCAGCGGCGGCGTGCACACCCTGATTGGCCCGTCCGCCCGATGGTGGGCCGAGCTGGCGGCGACCGGCGATCTGTTCCGCACCACCACGCTGACTGCGGCTGACACGGCACGATTGGTCGGCCAGCTCCGGGCCGCCGGCCTCCTGATCGGCTCCCCCGAGCCGCGCCCCTGGGCAGCCCCGGTTGCCGGTCAGCCCTGGCGACTGAGCTTCGGCACCCAAGAGCTGCAGGCGGGGCGAACGGCACTCCCGCCGGTTGCGCCGCACGTGCTGTCCAGCGCCGCCGTGGCGGTCGCCGTCACGCTGGCCGCCCGACACCTCGGCGCCCAGCGCTC
>CAJCJE010000730.1 GCA_903970565.1 Candidatus Melainabacteria bacterium
CGACCAGCGTCGCCGCGTCGGTCAGGAAGGCCCGGAAGACCTGCGTGCCATCGCGGGCCGACAGCGGGAAGTCGATCCGGATGTGCAGGCAGCCGTCGCCGAAGTGCCCGTACGGGGTACCGGTCAGCGCGTACTCGGCCAACAGCGCCTCGAAGTCGCGCAGGTAGGCGCCGAGCCGTTCGGGCGGGACGGCGGAGTCCTCCCAACCGGCGTGGCCGCCGCTGGCGCGCGCGGCGAGGCCGGCGCCGTCCTCCCTGATCCGCCACAACGCCGCCGCCTCGGCCGGATCGGTGACCACCCGCACCGCCGAGGTCCCGGCATCGCGCACGATCTCGTCCGCGGTCGACGCCGATTTCGACTCCGACTCGGTGGTGTCGACCTCGACGAACAGCCAGCCCCCGCCGGCCGGCAGGTCCGGTACCCGTGCGCTGCCGGCCAGGCCGCGCACCACGTCGACCATCCGGGAGTCCATGCCCTCGATCGCGATCGGCCGGTGCGGCAGCAGCGCGGGCACCGCGTCGGCGGCCGTGGGCATGTTCGGATAGCCGAGCACGACGAGCACCGTGCTGGCCGGCGCGCGATGCAGCGCGACCGTGGCGCCGAGCAGCACCCCGCAGGTCCCCTCGGTGCCGACCAGCGCGGCCGGGAGGTCGAAACCGCGCTCGGGCAACAGGTGTTCCAGGCCGTAGCCGGAAACCTGGCGGGAGAACCGGCCGAACTCGGTGCGGATCAGCGCGAGTTCACCGCGCACCAACCGGTGCAGCGCGGTCAGGGTCGGCGAGGTGGCCGGGTCGGCGCCGGCAACGGCGTGCAGCCGCTCACCGTTGCCGACGACCAACTCCAGCGCGGTGACGTTGTCGGCGGTGCGGCCGTAGCGCAGGGCACGGGAGCCGCAGGCGTTGTTGCCGATCATCCCGCCGAGCGTGCAGCGGCTGTGCGTGGAGGGATCGGGACCGAAGCGCAGCCCGTGTGGCGCGACCGCGCGTTGCAGCTGGTCGAGCACCACCCCCGGCTGCACCGTCGCCCTCGCCGCCGCCGGGTCGATCTCGACGATCGCGTTGAGGTGCCGGGAGAAGTCCAGCACCAGTCCGGCGCCGACCGCGTTGCCGGCGATCGAGGTACCCGCCCCGCGCGCGGTCAGCGGCACGCCGAGCGAACGACACACCGTGAGCGCCGCGACGACCTCGTCGGGGTGGCGGGGAAAGGCGACGGCGATCGGCGCGACCCGGTAGAGCGAGGCATCACCGGAGTACTCGGCCCGCCGCCGGGTCGATGAATCCACTTCGGACAGTCCGGCGCCGCGCAGCTCGGCGAGCAGGACGCCGGCCTCGACGGCCGGTTCGGTCGCGGTCATGCTTCCCGCAGCTCCATACCCGCGATCATAGGTCGCCCTCGCGGGCCGCACGTGTCGAGCAGCCCGGCCCGTCCCATCGCGTCGTTCGTCCACAGTAGACATGGACCGGCCCCGGCGGCGAGTGCCACCGGGGCCGGTCCTGCTGGTTCGACCGTTAGACCGTTAGACCGTTCGTCCGCCGATCAGGCGGGTCAGCCCTTGTCGATCTGCCTGACCAGTGCCGGCACGAAGGTCCGCGGGTCGACGGTGCCCCAGCCGGAGGCGATGTCGAAGCCGGGACCTGCGGAGAAGCCGGTCACGCCGTACTGGCTGTCCTCACCGGAGGTGATGTCGGCGATGCCGGCCTTGGCGCCCTTCGGACCCAGCTTGTACAGCGCGGTGTTGACGAACCCGAGCGGGCCGCCGTGCAGCTGGGTGGCCAGCGCGAGCACCGCGCCGAACAGCGGAGTGGCCTGCGAGGTGCCGTCGATGCCCTGCATGGTGATGTCCGGCAGCGAACGCTGGGTGCTCTGAGTGATCGAGGCGACCTTGTTCTGCCAGGACGGCCGGGCATAGGTCTTGGACAGGGCGGCACCGGAGTCGGGCCAGAGCACGGCGGGCGCGGTCTGCTGGTTGTTCGCGTTGAGCTGCAACACACTGCCGCCGACGGCGGTCACCAGCGGATCGGAACCCGGCCAGCTGGCCACCCGGTACGGAAAGACCTGGCCGCACTGGGTCACCGAGTTCAGCGTGTTGTCGGTCGCGCCGCAATCACCGGTCGCGGCGACCACCGGGATGCCGGCGGCCTTCGCGTCGCGGAAGGCGAAGTCCAGCTTCTTCGGGTCGCTCAGGGTCGGAAAGTCGTCCTCGGGGGTGCCGAAGCTCAGCGAGATGACGTCCGCGATGTGGTGCTTGGCCAGGTAGTCGACGGCGTCCATCATCTCGGGCAGACCGGTGAAGCCCTCGGTCTCGTTCACCGGGGTGGCCGCGATGACGATGTGCGCGGCCGGCGCGATGGAGTGCACCATCACGATGTCCAGGTCGGTCTCGCCGATCCAGTCGTCGCAGCCGATCTGCTGTTCGAGGGCGGGGGTGCAGACCGGGATGGGGCCGGCCGGGGCGATCACCGAGAGGTCGGCGGCCGGCAGGCCGTGTTCGGTGTCGTAGCTGTCGAGCACCTGCGCGGCATTGGGGTCGCCGAAGGAGTCGACCACGGCGACCGTGGTGCCGGCCCCGGTGATGCCCTCGTTCCATAGGTTGGGTACGCCATAGGCGGTGGTCACGTCCGGCAGCGCGGTCGCGGCCCTGTCGATCGCGGCGACGCGGCCGGCGACCGTGGGGTTCGCGCCGATGACGGTCGCAGCGGCGCCCAGCTCCGGCCTGATCATCTTGGTGGTGGGGGTCGACGTCGCGGCGTTCGCCGCCGGCAACATGACCGCCGACACGGCAACGGCCACCACGGCGGCACCGAACAGAGCAGTGGCTCCGCGGCTGCCTCGCCGTGTTCCGGCGGCTGAACGATCGGTGCGCTCCTGCACTTACCCTCCCATTTCCGCGCCGAGACGCGGTCTGCGCTGGCGGCGTCCCCCGACACCGGCCGATGGCTGGTCCTCCCGAAACACCGTGGTGTCCGGGAGGACCAGCTGACCTTAGGAAACCCGCGAGGCCGCGACCAGCTACGAAAGTCGGTCAGTGGGGTTGCCTGGGCCTGACCGCCTCGTCGAGAGGTGGCCGGGGTTGTCAGTGCTGGGCGTATTCGGCAGCGGGTTCTGAGCCATGCGCTGGGCCCCGATCTCGGCCGCCTCCCGGACCACGGAGAAGCGCGACAAGCCGGCCTCGGGGGCCTGCTCGCGCTGACCGCCTGACCGGTCTGGCCTACCGGTCTGGCCTACCGGTCTGGTCGTGGTCGCCGGTTCTGTCGGGGTGAGCGGCTACGGTGAGGGTGGCTCACACTTTCGGGTGGTCCGTACCGGTCGGGTACTCCTCGCTTGCCCAAGTGCGAGGCTTCCACCTGCGACAACGCCAGAAAATCAGGCGATCCGGACGCGCTGGGATCGGAGTCACAGTTAATTTAGTTGCATGAGACAGCTATCTTGATGCATGATTGCAGCCGACAACTAATTGCGTGGGTAACACAAGCAGAGGAGCCGGGCGATGGTCACCGAAACTCGTTCGACACCGGCGCTCGCGATCAGCGAAGATCAGGCAGGTCCGCCGAAGTCGATCAGCGATGAGCAGTACGAGAAGGCTGAGACCATCCTCAACCAGCTCGTGCGGTTCCTTCGGTTGAGCAAGCGTGCGAGCTCCCGGTTCACCTCCCAGCACAGTGACGGGATCGAGCAGGCCGCCTACCTGATCCTGTTCGTGCTCGTCAGCGATGGTCCGCGCCGGACGACGGCGCTCGCCGAGGCGGTCCACTCGGACACCTCGACGGTCAGCCGACAGGTCGGCTCGCTGGTCCGCCACGGACTCGTGGAGCGCCAGGCCGATCCGGCGGACGGCCGCGCCTGTCTGCTTGCCGCGACACCGCGGGGAGTGCAGTGCTTCGAAGCACACCGCAAGGCCCGTACCGCGGAGATGGTTCAGGTACTGGCCAACTGGTCAATGGACGACCTGCACTCGGCCAACGACCTGCTCGACCGGCTCAACGGTGAGCTCGAACGCTACGAAATCGAACAACACAACGGTGCCAGCAGCTCCCCGGTTACTGCACTGACTCCACTGAAGGGGGGAAACCGATGACCAGCACAATGCGTGCGCCGTCGACCAAGGTCGACGCGGCGCCGACCGAGAAGACCTCCGGCGTGGGCCTGTCCCACCGCCAGATCATGACCATCCTGGTTGGCCTGATGCTCGGCATGTTCCTTGCCGCGCTCGACCAGACCATCGTTGGTACCGCGATGCCTCGCATCGCCAATGACCTGCACGGCCTGAACATCCAGGCCTGGGTCACCACGGCCTATCTGATCACCTCGACGATTTCCACGCCGCTGTACGGAAAGCTGTCCGACCTCTACGGACGCAAGCCGTTCTACCTCATCGCGATCTCCGTCTTCGTGCTCGGGTCGGCGGCCTCGGCGTTCTCGACCTCGATGTACATGCTGGCCGCGTTCCGCGCGTTCCAGGGCATCGGCGCCGGTGGTCTGATGTCACTGGCCTTCACCATCATGGGCGACATCGTCGCGCCGCGGCAGCGGGCTCGGTACATGGGTTACTTCATGGCCGTGTTCGGGATGTCCAGCGTGCTCGGCCCCGTCGTCGGTGGCGCACTGGCCGGCGCGAACTCGATCCTGGGCCTGCCCGGCTGGCGCTGGGTGTTCTTCGTGAACGTGCCGATCGGCATCATCGCGCTCGCCGTGGTCGCCAAGGTGCTCAACGTCCCGCACCGTTCGGTCCGGCACCGCATCGACTGGTGGGGCGCTGCTCTGCTGGTGATCGGCCTGGTCCCGGTGCTCGTCGTCGCCGAACAGGGTCAGAGCTGGGGCTGGGGCGACATCAAGTCGCTGGTCTGCTATGCCATCGGCGTCATCGGTGTGGTCGCCTTCATCCTCGTCGAACGTGCCATGAAGGATGCCGCGCTGATCCCGTTGCGGCTGTTCAAGAACAGCACGTTCAGCCTGGTCATCGTGCTCGGTGTCATCATCGGTGTGGCGATGTTCGGTGGTATCACGCTGATCCCGCAGTACTTGCAGATCGTGCGCGGCTCCTCGCCGACCCTCTCGGGTTTGCAGTCGCTGCCCCTGATGGGCGGTCTGATGGTGGCCTCGCTCGGCTCCGGTCAGATCACCGCGCGGACCGGTCGCTACAAGATCTTCCCGATCATCGGTTCGGGCCTGCTGGTCATCGCGTCAGTGCTGTTCACCCAGCTCGGTGCGACCAGCCCACTGTGGCAGCCGATGATCTACATGTTCATCTTCGGTGCCGGTCTCGGCCTGAGTATGCAGGTCCTGTCGCTGGCAGCGCAGAACGCCGCGCCCGCCAAGGACATGGGCGTCTCGACCTCGTCGGCGACGTTCTTCCGGCAGATCGGTGGCACCCTCGGTGTCGCGGTGTTCCTGTCGATCCTGTTCAGCACCGTCGGCAACAAGATCGCAACGGCCGTCACCGGCGCGTTCAACACCGCGCCCTTCCAGGCCGCGCTGCACGACCCGGCGGTGCTGAAGAACCCGGCTGACGCCGCGATCATCCACCAGATGCAGACCCATTCGGTCGGTGGTTCGCTGACGAACTCCTCGTTCATCCAGCAGATCGACCCCCGGCTGGCCCTGCCGTTCAAGGTCGGCTTCACCAACTCCATCGACCTGGTGTTCCTGGTCGCGGCGGCCGTGGCCCTGGTGGCGTTCATCGTCGCCTGGTTCATCAAGGAGATCCCGCTGCGTGCCTCGGCCGGAATGGCCTCGATGATGGAGGGCGCCGAGTCGCTCGGCGAGGTCGAGGACTTCGACACCCCGACGCTGGAGGAAGCACCCGAGGAGGAGCTGGCCGCGACCAACGGCCGGCACGCCATCGAGGACGACTTCGCCACCATGCAGATGCCGGCGATCGACAATGCCGGGGCCGGCACCATGATCGGCGGCTATGTGCGCCGCGCGGATCACTCACCGGTGCCGGGTGCGGTGTTGACGCTGATCAACCACGGCGGCCAGCAGGTCGCCAGGGCCAACAGCGAGGTCGACGGCAGCTACCGGCTCAGCGCTCCGCTGGACGGGGTGTACGTGCTGATCGCCTCCTCGACCGGGCACCAGCCGCAGGCCTCGACGCTGCGGGCGGCGGGCGAACCACTGAGCGTGGACGTGGCACTCAGCGGCACCGCACGGGCGACCGGCGTGGTGCGGGCCAAGGGTGGCCAGGGCATCCAGGGCGCGACGGTCACGCTGACCGACCTGCGCGGTGAGGTAGTCTGCGCGACCGCGACCGGGCCGGACGGCCGGTACGGCTTCAACGAACTGATCGGCGGCAGCTACACGCTGGTGGCCAGCGCGAACGGGTCTCGGCCGACCGCACTGGCGATGAGCGTGCCGGAGACCGGCGACATCGTCACCGACGTCGAACTCTCCGGGGCGGCCAGCCTGCGTGGCGTCGCTCGCGGCGGGACGGCGAACAACCCGGTGCCGGACGCTCGGGTGACCCTGGTCGACGCCGACGGGCACGTGCTCGGCATGACCAACACCGACGCCGACGGCTCGTACGCCTTCCCGGAGGTGCCGGAAGGGCGGTACACGGTGATCGCCAGCGGATACCCGCCGGTGACCAGTCACCGCTCGGTGCACGCCGGTGAGGACGGTCAGCACGATGTCGTGCTGAGCCACTCCGACCTCTGATCGACAACAACCGCTGATGGCCGGTTCCCCTTCGGGGGTGCCGGCCATCAGCGTTTCCACCAGCCATCAGCGTTCCGTCGGCCATCACCGTTTCAGCCGGCCTCGACGTTGAATCGGCGAAATGTTGATCATCGAGGCGAGCCGGACTGCTGGGCCGGGGACATACTCGGAGTAACTGGAGAACAGATCAATTCCGCGCTGGCCGAATTCGATTTCTCGACCGTGCCCGATGCCATTCCGGCTGCGGTGACCGCAGGCAACCGCGATGTCGAACAGACCCGGCCGTGCGCCGCTGAGCAGCCAGGACCCGCGTCGGCGAGGTAACCGAACTCGGTCGCGGACTCGCCGGTC
>CAJCJE010000731.1 GCA_903970565.1 Candidatus Melainabacteria bacterium
CCCGGCATCCTCGAATTCGGTCGGACCGACCGGGACATCCGGCGAGCGCCGGTGGAGCAATCCGCCCGCCGCTGGTGACCCGACGCGCTCGGCCCCGGTTCCCACCTGCGCGGGAACCGGGGCCGAGGAGAAACGCGACGACCGTGGTGCTGTTCGGATGGGGGTGCGGCCAGACTGTGGTGCTGGTCAGGACTGGTAGGCCTGCAACTCGGACAGCTGCGCGGCCTGCCAGCCGGTGTTCGCGGTGAAGTTCAACCGCAGGTAGCGGGTCGAGGTCCCGCTCGGCAGGGTGATCGTCACCGTGTTGCCGGTCGACGGGTTGAAGGTGTATCCGGCCGAGCCGACGATCGTGGCGAAGGTCGAATCGTTGCTACCGTCCAGCACGGACAGGGTTTCGGTGCGGGTCGCCCACGCCGTTGCCGGCGGCAGGTCGAGCACCAGCCTGCCAACGGCCCTGGCGGAGCCGAGGTCGACGGTCAGGGTCTGCGGGAAGCTGCCGTCCTGGCTTTCCCAGTAGCTGCTGGTGTTGCCGTCGACCGCGTTGGATGCCGAGTAGGGCGCGGTGGAACTCGACGCCGTCGCCGGCTGGTTCAACGCCAGGTTGGGATTGGACGGCGGCGGCGGGGGAGGCGGCGTGCCGGAGCCACCGCCCGAGGCGTAGACGCCGAACTCGGACAGCTGCGCGGCCTGCCAGCCGGTGTTCGCGGTGAACGTCAGCTGGATGAACCGGGTCGTCGTGCCGCTGGGCAGCGAGATGGTCGCGGTGTTGCCGGTCGACGGATCGAAGGTGTAACCGGCCGAGGCGACCAACTGGCTGAAGGTGGCGCCGTCCGTGGAGTCCGCGACCGACAGGGTCTCGGTGCGGGTGTTCCAGTCCGCTGCCGGTGGCAGGTTGAGCACGACGGAGCCGACCTGCTGGCTGGACTGTAGATCCACCGTGATCGTCTGCGGGAAGCTGCCGTCCTGGCTTTCCCAGTAGGTGCTGGTGTTGCCGTCGACCGTGTTGGATGCCGTGTAGGGCGCGGTGGAACTCGACGCCGTCACCGGGCGACCCTGGGCGAGGTCACCGCTGGCGGGCGGCGGCGGGGGCGGCGGAGGGGTGCCACCACCCTGCGTCGGGAACGTCGTCCAGACCGGCGTGGTGGACCAGCCCGAGTTGCCGCTGCCGAGGTTGAAGGAGAACGTGCCGCTGCCGGCCGGGTAGGCGCTGTTGTAGATGCCCGCGTCGCCGATGTTGGACGCGGTCACCCCGGACACGCTCGCCGAGCCCTGCGTCTCCACCTGGAAGATCACCGTGCCCGTGCCGTTGACGGTGTCGTTGTTGACGTTCACGCCGGTGACGGCCAGACCCGTGCCGCCACCGGAGACGATCTCCACCGCGCTCCACGGGCTGTTGTCGATGGCGTTGTTGTTGATGTTGATCGTCACGCCCGAGATCGCGTAGTCGTAGGCGTCGATCCGCAGCGCGCCCATCGGGTGGCCCCAGTTGGGGTTCATCGCACCGGTACGGATGAGCGTGTTGCCGGTGACCGTGACCGTGCCGCCCAGCGGGGCCAGCGGCTGGATGAACGCCTCGTTGGAGATGGCCATGCCACTGCCGAGCGCGTTGGTGTCGGCGATGGTGTTGTTGGTGATGGTGTTGTTCGACCCGCCGTAGTCGGCGATCCCGTTGGCCAGGTTCGGCTGCACCACGGTGTTTCCGGTGATCGTGTTGCCCGAGTCGGCGGCCGGATAGGACCACAGCGCGATGCCGTCGTCACCGGTGTTGCGGAAGAAGTTGTTCTCGACGGTGTTGTTGTTGCCGTTGCCGTTGAAGTTCAGGCCGTCGGCGTCGGTGGAGAGCACGACGCAGTTCTGCACGGTGATACCGGTGTTGCCGAACTCCAGCCAGAATCCCACATTGGTGTTCTGAATCCACAGGTCCGACACCTGCGCGCCGGTACCGAGCGAGCCCTGGATGGCGTTGGCCGAACTGTCGTCATGCCGGCCGACCGTGTTGCCCATGATGGCGAAGTCGTGCAGGTTCACCGGACCGGGCACGGTCGAGTTGTTCTGGATGAACATGTTCGTCTGCAACTGGGTGTACCAGTCGCCCGCGCCCTGGAAGGTGCCGGAGTTCACCTGAAGCGCCGAGCCGACCGTGAAGGTGCCCTGCGGAATCCAGACCTGTTCACCGGCGGCGTTCGCGGCGCTGAGCGCCTGGCGGAAGGCGTTGCTGGAGTCCTGCGCGCCGGTCGGGTCGGCACCGTAGTTGGTCACCGAGACCGAGTTCGCCGGCTGGGTCAGCGGCGCGGCCACCTGGAAGAAGTCCGCGACATCGATCGTGTAGGGCGCCGCGCTGTCGTCGGAGTCGACCTGCACCCGGACCTTGGCCCCGGCGCTGAGCTGCTGGCCGAACATCATCCGCACGTCGTTGAAGAAGTGGTGCGTCTGGCTGCCGGTGATGTCGCTGGTGGTGATGTAGCTGTACTGCGAGGTGAGGCTGAGTTCCTTGCTGAGCTTGGTGCCGTTGACGTACACCGCGAGCGAACCGGACGCGCCCTGGTTGAGCGCGTAGTGCAGGTCGAATGCGTTGGCCTGCGCGGTCAGGGTGAACTCGACGTACTGGCCCTGCGCGGTCAGTTGCACCGCCTCCCGGCCGGACGCCTCCGACGCCAGCGAACCCTGGGTGTAGTCCGGGCCGATCGTGGTGCCGTTGGTGGTCGCGTTGGCGCCCTCGGCCTCCTCCTCGGTCATGCCGGTGATCTGCGCGCCGGAGTTGTGGACCGCGAAGGGGGACAGCGCGGTGTTCGCGGCGGACGTCGAGGCGTGGATGCCGGCCGCGTCGACCGCGAGCGGCGTGGCGTGTGCCGCGCCGCCGATGGCCAGTGCCGAGGCGACGGCGACGGCCGCGGCGCCGACCGAGGCCACCAGCCGCCGCGACTGCCTGGCTCGGGTTGGCGGCGCGGGGGGCGGTGATTCTGTTAAGTTCTTTCCAGAAGCCCGGTTTGACATCTTTGTCAAGCACCTTCCTGTGCTGATGGCCCTGTCCTGTCCTGATGGGCCCTGTCCTGATGAGCCCTGTGCCGGTGGATCTCCTTCGTGGTTGGGACGCGGATCACGCCCGCGTCGGGTTGCTCGCGGGTCGGTCACTCGCGCGTCGGTGCCAGTCGCAGCCACGCCCCGGTTTCGGTGGGCAGCTGCCCGTCCAGCAGCGGACCGCTGGCCAGCAGCAGCGTGGCGCCGGCCGGCAGCGCCAACGGGGTGTCGCCGAGATTGATCACGCAGGCGAAGTCGGGACCACGGCGGAAGGCCAGCGCGCCCTCGCCGGCGTCGAACCAGTCCAGTCCGAGTGTCAGCAGCGCCGGTTGCGCCCGGCGCAGCCGCAGCGCCTGTCGGTAGAGGGTGAGCATCGAGTTCGGGTCGGTGTCCTGCCCGGCGGCGGTGCGCCGGGCCCAGGACTGCGGCTGCGGCAACCACGGCGCGGCGGTCGCCTGCTCCGGGCTGAAACCGAACGGGGGGTGGATACCCGACCAGGGCACCGGTACCCGGCAGCCGTCCCGGCCCTTGTCGGTGTACCCAGACCGGCTGAAGATCGGGTCCTGGCGCAGCTCGTCCGGCAGGTCCTCGACCTCGGCGAGGCCGAGTTCGTCGCCCTGGTAGACGTACACGCCGCCGGGCAGCGCCAGCGACAGCAGGGCCGCGGCGCGGGCCCGCTGCTCGCCCAGCACCAGATCCGCCGGCTCGCCGATCCGCCGGTCGGCCATGCCGAACGCGGTGTTCGCGCGGCCGTAGCGGGTGACGTGCCGGACCACGTCGTGATTGGACAGTACCCAGGTGGCCGGTGCGCCGACCGGTGCGTGCGAGGCCAGCGTCGCGTCGATCACCGCGCGCAGCCGGTCCAGTTCCCAGGCACAGCAGAGGAAGTCGAAGTTGAACGCCACATGCAGCTCGTCGCTGCGCAGATAGCGGGTGAACCGCTCGACGTCGGGCATCCACACCTCGCCGATCAGCGCGCGGCTGCCGTACTCGTCGGCGATCCGCCGCCAGGAACGGTAGATCGCGTGCACGTCGTCGCGGTCGGTGAAGGCGCTGGGCGCCGGTTCGGCCAGTTCCGGGTCCTTGGTCAGCAGCGCGGCCGAGTCGATCCGCACGCCGTCCACGCCCCGGTCGAACCAGAAGCGCAGCACCGCCTCGAACTCCTGGCGGACCTCGGGATGATCCCAGTTGAAGTCCGGCTGCTGCGGCGCGAACAGGTGCAGGTACCACTCGCCGGGCGTGCCGTCCTCGTCCGTGGTGCGCGTCCAGGCCGGGCCGCCGAAGATCGAGGTCCAGTCGTTGGGCGGCAGTTCGCCGTCGCCGCCCCGTCCGGGCCGGAACCAGAACCGGGCGCGCTCGGGCGATCCGGGGCCGGCCGCGAGCGCGGCCCTGAACCAGCGGTGCTCGTCGGAGCAGTGGTTCGGCACGATGTCGATGATGATCCGCAGCCCGTAGCCGTGCGCGTCGGCGATCAGCTTCTCCGCCTCGGCCAGCGTGCCGAAGGCCGCGTTGATGTCCCGGTAGTCGGCGACGTCGTAGCCGCCGTCGGCCATCGGGGAGGGATACCAGGGGTTGAACCAGATCGCGTCGACACCCAGTTCGGCCAGATAGGGCAGTTGGGCCCGCACCCCGTCGAGATCGCCGATGCCGTCACCGTTGCCATCGGCGAAACTGCGGATATAAACCTGATAAATCGCGGCACTGCGCCACCATTGCTCAGAGTTCTTCTCTGCCAAGACTTTTCCTTCCCCAGGACTGGGATCAGCGGGGGTGGTATCCAGTCTGCGGCCACTGGGCGTGCGCGGACCAGATTTCTGGCGATGAGTTTTTTAACCTTTGACGTTAACCCTTTTTGTCGTTAATCGGGACAGGGTTAATCAGGGCAGGGTTAATTAGGGCAGTTTTGATTAGAACAGGGGTTGATTAGAACAGGGTCGGCCGGAACCGGGTCAACCCTTGAGGCTGCCGGCGGAGATTCCCGCTACGATATGCCGTTGGAAGATGAGGAATATGACGACCATCGGCAGGCTGGCCAGTACCAGCGCGGCCAGGGTCAGGTTCATCGGCAGGTTGGCCTGTAGCTGCACCACCGCCACGCTGACCGGCTGTTTCGTGGTGTCGGTGAACACCAGCAGCGGCCAGAGGAAGTCCTGCCACACCGCGACGATCGCGAAGATCGACACCACGCCGAGTACCGGCCGTGCCATTGGCAGCACAATGCTCCACAGGGTGCGCAGCGCGCCGGCACCGTCCAGTGCGGCGGCTTCCATCATTTCGCTCGGGATCTGGTCGAAGAATCGTTTGAGCAGATAAAGATTGAATGCGTTCGCCACAGCCGGCAGCCAGATGGCGAGTGGTGAATTCAGTAGATTCGTGCCGGTGAAAGGCAGGCTCACCACGGTGAGATATTTCGGCACCAACAATGCGGACGCGGGCACCATGAGGGTAGCCACGATGGCGCCGAGGATGACCTGTCCGAAAACCGGTTTCAGTGAGGTGATCTCACCAAGATCGGGAGCGTGGCCTGCTTGATGGGGATCCGGGTGGAGATGGGCGTGGAGTCCCTGATAGAAGAACGCTCGCCAAAGTGATCTTCGCCC
>CAJCJE010000732.1 GCA_903970565.1 Candidatus Melainabacteria bacterium
CGATGTCGTCGAGCAGTTCGCGGACATGCGTGACGGTGGTCTGCTGGTCGTCGGTGTGTTCCCTGGTCTCCAGCCGCCAGTACACCGAGGTGCGCACGCCGTTGCGGTCGACGGTGACCACGGTGCCCGGCTCGACCTCGCTCATCCCGGCCCAGATGGCCTTGCCGGGGGTCTTGCCGAAGCTGAACAGCTCACGCAGGCCGTCGAGGTCCACGGCGCGCTCGGCCAGCGGGTTGGCCAGGATCGCCTTGGGCTCGGAGCCGAACAGGACACCGTCGGCGGTGGGGTAGTAGTAGAACGGCTTGATCCCCATCCGGTCGCGGATCATCACCAGCTTCTCGGTGCGGGAGTCCCAGATCGCAAAGGCGTACATACCGTTGAGGCGCTCGGCCATCGCCTCGCCCCACTCCAGGTAGGCGTGCAGCACGACCTCGGTGTCGCTGGTGGTGCGGAAGGTGTGTCCGCGCCGGCGCAGTTCGTCACGCAGTTCGGTGAAGTTGTAGGCCTCGCCGCTGTAGACCATCGCCAGCGTGCCCCTCGGGGTGTCCAGCGTCATCGGCTGGGCGCCGCCCTCGATGTCGATCACCGACAGCCGGCGGTGCCCCAGCGCGGCGTGCCGGTCCAGCCAGGTGCCTCGGGCGTCCGGGCCCCGGCAGGCCATTGTCTCGGTCATCGTGTCGACGGTCGGCTGGGCGCTGGTCAGATCATGATCGAACCCGACCCATCCGGTGATACCGCACATAGGTTCTCCCTCTTCGTGTCCGTGTTGTTACGACGACGTTAACAACATTCATAGCCTATGAAACTAAATCGGACCAGGGGCTACCTCGCGCGATTGGGCGAATACGGCCGGTTGAGCCGGCGTCCGTGCTCGTCTCGCGGTTTCATGGCGATCGGGTGAGTTGGCTCACCCTGGGCGAGGACGTCGGAACACAGTCGGAAATGGATACGCAGCGCAATTGGCCGATGAAGCGGCTAGGTCGAACGAGTGACGGCTTTCGTCGGGTCCGGAGACGTGAGTCACCAGCCGCGTCAAGACCGCGTCAAGGCGTCCTCAGACGGTGTCAAGGAGCCGTCAGGCGCCCCCATCCGACTGACTTGTGGGCGCACCCTTCGCAGGGCGACCACCGGCGGTGGTCGCCGAACAACGAGCACACGGGTACGAGAAAGAAGGCACCGCGGATGGCCGACGTGGCCTACCTCGCGCTGACACTGGGCGCGTTCCTGCTACTGGCGCTTACGTTGCGCGGTTTGGAAAAGATATGAGTGGCAGCTGCGGAGCCACCGCCAGGACGACGCGTCTTCGCGTAGCGGGGGGAGAGCTGTCGTGAGTGGTGCCGGGACTCTCGCGAACATCATCGGGGGCGGCCTGGCCCTCCTGCTGTTCATCTACCTGTTCGTCGCGCTGATCCGACCGGAGAAGTTCTGATGTCAACGACCGGGGCCGGCTTCCTTCAGCTCGGCCTTCTTCTTGTGGCGCTCGCCGTGGCGTACAAGCCCTTCGGCGACTACATGGCGCACGTCTACACCGCTCCCGCGCACTGGCGGGTCGAGCGCTGGCTGTACCGGGTCTTCCGGGTGAACCCGGATTCCGAACAGCGCTGGACCACCTACGCGGGCGGTATCCTCGGGTTCTCCCTGGTGGGGCTGTTGCTGCTGTACCTGATGCAGCGCATCCAGCCGATCCTGCCGTGGGCGCTGGGCCACGCCGCCGTGGTGCCCTCGATGGCGTTCAACACCGCGGCCAGCTTCGTGACCAACACCAACTGGCAGTCCTACGTTCCCGAGCAGACCCTCGGCGACAGCGTGCCGATGCTCGGCCTCACGGTGCAGAACTTCGTCTCCGCCGCCGTCGGCATGGCCGTCGCGGTCGCGCTGGTCCGGGGCTTCGTCCGGTCCAACACCGACCGGCTGGGCAACATCTGGGTGGACATCACCCGTGGCACCGTGCGCATCCTGCTGCCGATCTCGTTCCTGTTCGCGATCGTGCTGATCGCCTTCGGCGTGGTGCAGAGCCTGCGCTCCGGCGTGTCGGTCACCACCATCGACGGAGCGCAGCACACCATCGCGCTGGCCCCCTCGGCCAGTGAGGAGACCATCAAGGAACTGGGCACCAACGGTGGCGGCATCTTCAACGCCAACTCGGCGCATCCGTTCGAGAACCCCAATGCCTGGACCAACCTGATCGAGATCTTCCTGCTGCTGGTCATCCCGGTCAGTATGACCAGGACGCTGGGCAAGATGGTCGGCAACGTCCGCCAGGGCTACACCCTGCTCGCCGTGATGGGCGTGCTGTGGGGCGGCCTCCAGACGGTCATCTGGTGGGCGGAGACGCATCCGAACGGTCCGGCCGCGATCCTGGCCGGCGGTTCGTTGGAAGGTAAGGAGGTCCGGTTCGGCATCCCCGGCTCCTCACTGTTCATCGGCTCCACGACGGGCACCTCGACCGGTGCGATCAACGCCGCGCACGACAGCCTCTCGGGCCTCGGCGGCGGTGGTGCGATGATCAACATGATGCTCGGCGAGATCTCGCCCGGCGGGGTCGGCACCGGGATCTACTCGATCCTGGTCTTCGCGATCGTGGCGGTGTTCCTCGCTGGCCTGATGGTCGGCCGCACCCCCGAGTACCTCGGCAAGAAGATCGGCCGCCGCGAGGTCACCTTCGCCTCGCTGGCCATGCTGGCCATGCCGCTGCTGGTCCTGGTGTTCGCCGGCATCGCCATCGCGCTGCCCTCCACCCAGAACGCGATGGGCAATCCGGGCCTGCACGGCTTCTCGGAAGTCCTCTACGCCTACACCTCGGCCGCCAACAACAACGGCAGCGCCTTCGCCGGTATCACCGTCACCAGTGGCTTCTTCCAGTCGACACTGGGCGTCTGTATGTTGTTCGGCCGCTTCATCCCCATCCTCGCCGTGCTGGCTCTGGGCGGTTCACTCGCCGCGCAGAAGAAGGTGCCGGAGACCGCCGGCACGCTCAACACCGCGAGTCCACTGTTCGCCTCGATGCTCGGCGGCACCATTCTGCTGGTCGCCGCGATCGTGTTCATCCCGGCGCTTTCCCTTGGTCCCATTGCGGAGGCCCTGTCATGACCGCGACGACTACTCGCGAACACACTCCCACCGAAGTGCCGCCACCGAACGCGGACAACGCGCACCGGGTCAGTGCCGGGGTGTTCAACCCGAAACAACTGCTCACCTCCCTGCCGGAGGCGTTGCGCAAGCTCGACCCTCGCCACCAGTTGCGCAACCCGGTGATGATGGTGGTGTGGGTCGGTTCCCTGCTGTCCACCGTGTTCGCCGTCTTCAACCCGACCGGTTTCTCCATCGGCGTGGCCGCCTGGCTGTGGTTCACGGTGATCTTCGCCAACCTCGCCGAGGCCGTCGCCGAGGGGCGCGGCAAGGCACAGGCGGAGTCGTTGCGCCGCACCAAGAAGGAGGCCGTCGCCCGTCGGCTGCTCGATGACGGCGGCGAGGAGTCGGTGCCCGGCACCGAACTGCGCAT